>NZ_JBEXOV010000081.1:0-34392 GCF_040611715.1 Streptomyces sp. NPDC006544
CCCCCGTACCGGCCACATCACGGGCGTGCGGGCCAAGCTGGGCGAGGAGAAGACCCCGGTCACGGAGCGCTGGCGCGGCGCGGGCGGCTGCGGCACGTCCAGCACGACCGGGATGCCCGAGGGCTCCTTGGCGCCGGTGAGGCGGGCCAGCTCCTCGTCGGAGGACTTGATCTGCGCGGTGCGCGGGGAGATCCCCGCGTCCGACATCAGGCGGGTCATGTCGCGCTTCTGGTCGGGCAGGACCAGCGTCACGACGCTGCCGGACTCGCCCGCGCGGGCGGTACGGCCGCCGCGGTGCAGGTAGTCCTTGTGGTCGACCGGCGGGTCCACGTTGACGACGAGGTCGAGGTCGTCGATGTGGATGCCGCGGGCGGCCACGTTGGTGGCGACGAGCGCGGTGACCTCGCCCGTCTTGAACCAGTCGAGGGTGCGGTTGCGCTGCGGCTGCGAGCGGCCGCCGTGCAGGCCGGAGGCGCGGACGCCGTCGGCGAGGAGCTTCTTGACCATGCGGTCGACCCCGCGCTTGGTGTCGACGAACATGATCACCCGGCCGTCGCGAGCGGCTATGCGCGTGGCCACGGCCTTCTTGTCGGTCTCGTCCATGACGTACAGGACGTGGTGCTCCATCGTGCTGACCGCACCGGCGGACGGGTCGACGGAGAAGGCGACCGGGTCGGTCAGGAACATCTTGACGAGCTTGTCGATGTTCTTGTCGAGGGTCGCCGAGAAGAGCATGGTCTGGCCCTCGGGCTGGACCTGCTTGAGCAGGGCGGTGACCTGCGGCATGAAGCCCATGTCGGTCATCTGGTCGGCCTCGTCGAGGACCGTGATGGCGACCTGCGAGAGGTCGGCGTCACCGCGGTCGATGAGGTCCTTGAGGCGGCCGGGGGTGGCGACGAGCACCTCGGCGCCGCGGCGCAGGAGGCCGACCTGCCGGTTGATCGACATGCCGCCGACGACGGTCGCGAGGCGCAGGTTCACGGACGTGGCGTACGGGGCCAGGGCGTCGGTGACCTGCTGCGCGAGCTCGCGGGTCGGTACGAGGACCAGCGCGAGGGGCTGCTTCGGCTCGGCTCGCCGGCCCGCGGTGCGGGCCAGCAGGGCCAGGCCGAAGGCCAGCGTCTTGCCGGAGCCGGTGCGGCCGCGGCCGAGCAGGTCACGGCCGACGAGGGAGTTCGGAAGGGTCGCCGCCTGGATGGGGAACGGCTCGGTGACGCCCTGGGCGGCGAGGGTCTTCAGCAGCGCCTCGGGCATGTCCATGTCCTCGAACGCGGCCACCGGCTCGAGGGCCGGGGTCTGCGGGACGGGCATGGTGAATTCTTGGGGCCTGGCCACGGGTGCGGACTTCTGCCGTCCCGCGCCAGCCTTCGGACGTCCCTGGGCCGCACCTCGACCCCGGGTGGGGCGGCGGCTGGGTCGTGCGGAGCTGGAGCTGGTCATGCGAGAAAGCCCTCCTGAAACCGGCAGGTACTGCTGAGAAATGCACAAACGGGTCGAAACAGCAGACAAGCCGGGGCCCGCACCTACTCGGTGCGGACCCCGGCGTGCTGACTGCCTTAGGCGGGGAGGATGTTCTCCGCCTGGGGGCCCTTCTGGCCCTGGGTGACGTCGAAGGACACGCGCTGGCCCTCGTTGAGCTCACGGAAGCCCTGGGTGGCGATGTTCGAGTAGTGGGCGAAGACGTCCGGGCCGCCACCGTCCTGCTCGATGAAGCCGAAGCCCTTTTCCGAGTTGAACCACTTCACGGTGCCAAGTGCCATTTTGAATCTCCTGAATAGGCGGCAAAGGGCCCCATCCGGAGATTCCGGCAAAACAATAAAAGCGCCTGTCGGAGCATTCCCGTCAGGCGCACATAAAGTTCATGGGTACCACAACTGCAACGAGATCTAAGCTAGCACACGTCCGCCGGGGAGTGTTGCGGCGCTCCTGTGACCTCCGTCGCGCGCGGCCCCACGCGCGCGCTTTCGCGCCCACGTGCGCGAGGGCCGCCCGGAGCCCCGGAAGCCTTGTCCCGCTTGAGCGACCGGGGTCCGCTCCCCGTCCGGGGGGCGGATCTCCACGCCGCGGCGGACCCGTTCGCTCCCGGCACGAAGATTCACCCGGACGGCGGAGCCGGGGGGCGTGTTCGGCCGGTGGGCCGCGCGTTCCCGGCCATGAGCGGCACCCCGCCCCGGCGCGCCCGCGCGGCGCAGCCGTTCCCCGGGAGGGCTGGCCTCGGGACGTTTGATCGAAAACAATGCGCCCATGACGACGACTCCCCGCTCCCGGGCCCGGTCCTTCGACAGCGCCGCCGCCCTCTACGGGCAGCACCGCCCGGGCTATCCCGAGGCGCTCTACGACACCGTCGAGGAGCTGGCCGGGCGCCGTTTCGCGGGGGCGCGGGTGGCCGACGTGGGGGCGGGGACCGGGATCGGGACGGCGCCGATGCGCGCCCGGGGAGCCGAGGTGCTGGCCGTCGAGCCCGGGGACGGGATGGCGGCGGAGTTCCGGCGCGGGCATCCGGACATCCCGGTCGTGCGCGGGGACGGGAACCGGCTGCCGCTGGCGGGTGCCGGGTTCGATTTCCTGACGTACGCGCAGGCCTGGCACTGGACCGATCCGGCCCTGTCGGTGCCGGAGGTCCGCCGGGTGCTGCGGCCGGGCGGGGCGCTGGCGATCTGGTGGAACGACCTGGACGAGTCGGTCGGCTGGGTCGCGGAGCAGGGCGGACGGATCCGCGCCTTCTTCGAGGCCGGCGGCGGCGCGGCCGGCCCGGTGGGCGGGACCGGCGGCGCGACCGTCGGCTTCCGCACGCTCCCGCGCGGCCTCGACTCCGGCTTCACCACGCGGTCCGTCCCCTGGTCCCGGCGGATCCCGCTGGAGGCGCACCTGGCGAACCTGGCCAGCCACTCCGCGTTCCTGATGCTGGGCGAGGCCGGGACCCGCAGATTCTTCGCGGCCGAGCGGGAGCGACTGCTTCCGCTCTTCGCGGGCGGAGTGGTGGAGGAGCCCTACGTGGTCACCGTCAGCGTGGCCGTCATGTGAGACCTGGTGCACGGCGGTCGTCGTCGTGCACACCGCCCCCCGCTGCGCCGTCTCCTGGCCAGTGCGCCCGCGCCCGCCCCTGAAGCACCGCCGCCCGGCACCGCGCGGGGGTCCCCCACGCGTCGCGCAGCGGGCGGGCCTTGCGCAGCCAGAGCGAGAGGTCGAGCTCTTCGGTGTAGCCGACGGCGCCGTGCAGCTGGAGCGCGGTCATGGCTGCCGCGTACGCCGCCTCGCCGGCCGTCAGCTTCGCCGCCGCGATCTCCGCGGGGTCGAGCGACAGCGCCGCCGCCCAGAGCAGCGGCCTGGCGAACTCCAGGCCGAGCAGGGTGTCGGCCAGCCGGTGCTTGACCGCCTGGAAGCCGCCGATCGGCGTGCCGAACTGGGTGCGCTGCTTGGCGTACTCCACCGTGCGCGCCAGGAGCGCCTCGCCGACGCCCAGGCTCTGGGCGGCCGTGAGCAGCCGGGCCCAGTGCCCGGCGGCGTCCGCCGCCGCGGTGACCGCCGGGCCGGCCGCGAGCAGCTCACCGCCGCCGTCCGGCAGGGTGAGGCGCCGGGCGGGGTCGGTGGAGGTCCGCGGCGGTGCGGTGGCGCCGGCCAGGCGCAGTTCCCCCGTCGGCGACACCGTGAAGAGGTGGGTGGCCGCGTCCGCGTCCAGGGCGTACGGGCCCCCGGCCGGCAGGGTCAGTGTGGCCGTGGTCTCTCCCGCGACCAGCCCGGGGAGGAAGCGTTTCGCCAGGGTCCGGTCGCCGAGCCGGGTGAGGAGGACGGTGGCGGTCGCGGTCTCCACGACCGGGCCCGGCACGCCGGCCCGGCCCAGTTCCACGAAGCCGAGCGCCTGTTCCACCGACAGCAGGCCCATGCCGTCGTGGGCCTCGTCCGCGGCGAGGGCGAACAGGCCGGTCCCGGCGAGGCGCGCCCAGAGCGCCCGGCCGGAGGTGTGGTCGCCCGTGGCCCAGGCCCGTACGGCGGCCGGGACGTGCGAGGCGCCGAGCAGGGCGCGCAGGGTGCGGGCGAAGTCGGTCTGTTCCTCCGTGAGCAGGAAGCGCATCAGCGGCGGCCCTTCGGGAGGCCGAGCAGCCGCTCGGCGATGATGTCGCGCTGGATTTCGTTGGTCCCGGCGTAGATGGGTCCGGCGAGCGAGAAGATCCACGGTTCGGCCCATGCGCCGTCGGCGAGCTCCGCGTCGGGGCCGAGCAGGTCGAGGGCGCTCTCGTGCAGGGCGATGTCGTACTGGGACCAGAACACCTTGTTCAGGCTGGACTCGGCGCCGATCGTCTCGCCGGCGGCGAAGCGCGAGGCGTTGGCCCAGGTGAACAGCTGGTAGGCGCGTGCCCCGACCACGGCGTCGGCGACCCGGTCGCGCAGCGCTGTGTCCGCCGGGTCCCCGGCGCTGCGCCACAGTCCTACGAGGCGGTCGGCGGAGGCGAGGAAGCGGCCGGGGGCGCGCAGGGTGAGCCCGCGCTCGTTGCCGGTGGTGGACATGGCGATCCGCCAGCCCTGGCCGGGCTCGCCGATCACGTCGGCGTCGGGCACGAAGACCTCGTCGAGGAAGAGCTCCGCGAAGGCGGGTTTGCCGTCGAGGCGGCCGATGGGGCGCACGGTGACCCCGGGGGCGCGCAGGTCGAACATCAGGTAGGTGAGTCCCTGGTGGGGCCGGGGGGCGTCGGGGTCGGTGCGGAAGATCCCGAAGGCGCGGTCGGCGAAGGCGGCCCGTGAGGACCAGGTCTTCTGTCCGGTCAGCAGCCAGCCGCCTTCGGTGCGCACGGCCCTGGAGGTGAGGGAGGCGAGGTCGGAGCCGGATTCCGGTTCGGACCAGGCCTGGGCCCAGATCACCTCGCCGCTCGCCATGGCGGGCAGGACGCGGGCGCGCTGGGCGTCGGTGGCGTGGTCGAAGAGGGTGGGGGCGAGGAGGTTGATGCCGTTCTGGGAGACCCGGCCGGGGGCGCCGGCGGCCCAGTACTCCTCCTCGAAGACCAGCCACCGTTCGATGTCGACGCCCCGGCCGCCGTAGCGCTCGGGCCAGGAGACCACCGCCCAGCGCTCCGCGTGCAGGAGCGCCTCCCATTCCCGGTGCGCGGCGAATCCCTCCTCGGTCTCCAGGGAGGGGAGGGGGGTGGCCGGCACGTGGGCGGCCAGCCAGGCGCGGGCCTCGGCCCGGAAGGCCTCCACGGCGGCCGAGTGGTTCAGGTCCATCAGGTGTTCGCCTCCTTCGTGGCGGCGGTGTGGCTGCCGCCGGGCGTTTCCGCCGCGGTCATGGACACGCTTCCCTAACAAGTGTTTGGTAGGTTAACGTACGGTCATGACCAGCGTCGAGGAGTTCCGTACCGGGGTTCGGAGCCGGCCACGGGCCCACCTCACCGGCGGGTCCGCCTTCCCCGGCGGCCGCGGCGGGCCGGGCCGGGAGCGCGAGGCCTTCGCCGGGCGGATCCGCCTCGGCCTTCCCGAGGAGGTACGGGCATGAACGCACCGCAGTACGTGGCCGGGCACGGGCTGCTGAAGGACCGTACGGCGGTCATCACCGCGGCCGCCGGGGCGGGGATCGGCGGGGCCACCGCCCGCAGGTTCCTGGAGGAGGGCGCCCGCGTCCTCATCAGCGATGCGCACGCCCGCCGCCTCAAGGAGAGCGAGGAGGCGCTGGCCGCGGAGTTCGGCGCCGGGCGCGTCACCTCCCTGCCCTGCGACGTCACCGACGAGGAGCAGGTCCAGGCGCTGTTCTCGCTCGCCGAGCAGACCTTCGGCGGCCTGGACGTCGTCGTGAACAACGCCGGTCTCGGCGGGACCGCGCACCTCGTCGACATGACCGACGACCAGTGGACCCGGGTCCTCGACGTGACCTTGAACGGCACCTTCCGCTGCACCCGCGCCGCACTGCGCTCGTTCCGGGCCGCGGGCACGGGACGCGGGGTCGTCGTCAACAACGCCTCCGTCATCGGCTGGCGCGCCCAGAGCGGGCAGGCGCACTACGCCGCCGCGAAGGCCGGGGTGATGGCGCTGACCCGCTGCGCGGCCCTGGAGGCGGCCGAGTTCGGCGTACGGATCAACGCGGTCGCGCCGAGCCTGGCCATGCACCCGCACCTGGTGAAGGTCACCAGCGAGGAACTGCTGCGCGAGCTGACGGACCGGGAGGCCTTCGGGCGGTACGCCGAGCCGTGGGAGGTCGCCAACGTCATCGTCTTCCTGGCCGGCGACTACTCGTCCTACATGACGGGCGAGACCGTCTCGGTCAGCAGTCAGCACGCCTAGGCCGGCGCCCGCGTATGACCAGAATGGGCACGTGCCAACGAACAAGCCGACAGCCAAGAAGAAGCCCCAGGTGACGGCGTCGCCCGAGCGCCGCCGCGAACTCCTCGACACCGCCGCCGAGGTCTTCGCCGCGCAGGGCTACAACGCCACCACCGTCCGCAAGATCGCCGACGCCGCCGGGATGCTCGCCGGCAGCCTCTACTACCACTTCGATTCCAAGGAATCGATGCTCGACGAGATCCTCTCCGCCTTCCTGACCGAGCTGTGGGAGGGGTACGACACCGTGCTCGCCGCCGGTCTCGGGCCCAGGGAGACCATCGAGGCCCTCGTCACCGAATCGTTCCGGGAGATCGACCGGCACCGCGCCGCCGTCGCCATCTACCAGAAGGAGTCCCGGCACCTCTCCGCCCAGCCCCGCTTCCACTACCTCTCGGACTCGCAGGTCAAGTTCGAGAAGGCGTGGCTGGGGACGCTGGAACGGGGGGTCGCCGCCGAGGTCTTCCGCGCCGACCTGGACATCCGCCTCACCTACCGCTTCGTACGCGACACGGTGTGGGTGGCGGCGTCCTGGTACCGGCCGGGCGGCCAGCACAGTCCCGAGGAGATCGCCCGCCAGTACCTGTCGATGGTGCTGGACGGCATCGCCACCCGCACGTGACCCCTGAGGAGTTCCGATGCCCGAGGCCTACATAGTCGAAGCGGTGCGCACCCCCGTGGGCCGGCGCAAGGGGGGCCTGTCCGAGGTCCACCCGGCCGACCTGGGGGCGCACGTCCTGAAGGCGCTCGTCGAGCGGTCCGGGATCGACCCGGCCGCCGTGGAGGACGTCGTGTTCGGCTGCCTCGACACGGTGGGGCCGCAGGCCGGCGACATCGCGCGGACGGCCTGGCTGGCGGCGGGACTCCCCGAGGAGGTCCCGGGCGTCACCATCGACCGCCAGTGCGGATCCTCCCAGCAGGCCGTGCACTTCGCGGCGCAGGGCGTGATGTCCGGAACGCAGGACCTGGTGGTCGCGGGCGGCACCCAGAACATGTCGATGATCCCCATCGCCTTCGCGTCCCGGCAGGCGGCGGAGCCGCTGGGCCTCACACAGGGGCCCTACCTGGGGTCGGCGGGCTGGCGGGCCCGGTACGGGGACTCCCCCGTCAACCAGTTCCACGGCGCACAGCTGATCGCGGAGAAGTGGGGGATCTCGCGGGAGGACATGGAGCGGTTCGCCCTGCGCTCCCACGAACGGGCGCTGCGCGCCATCGACGAGGGCCGCTTCGAGCGGGAGACCGTGCCGTACGGACCGGTGGCGACGGACGAGGGCCCGCGCCGGGACACCACGCTGGAGAAGATGGCGGGCCTCAAGCCGGTCGTGGAGGGCGGCACGATCACGGCGGCGGTCTCCTCCCAGGTGTCGGACGGTGCGGCGGCGATGCTCCTGGCGTCGGAGCGGGCGGTGCGGGAACACGGGCTGCGGCCGCGCGCCCGCATCCACCACCTGTCGGTCCGGGGCGAGGACCCCATCCGGATGCTGTCGGCGCCGATCCCGGCGACGGCCCACGCGCTGAAGAAGACCGGCATGTCCCTCTCGGACATCGACCTGGTCGAGATCAACGAGGCGTTCGCCCCGGTGGTCCTGGCCTGGCTGAAGGAGACGGGCGCGGACCCGGCGCGGGTGAACGTCAACGGCGGCGCGATCGCACTGGGCCACCCGCTGGGTGCGACGGGCGTCAAGCTGATGACGACGCTCCTGCACGAGCTGGAGCGCACGGGCGGCCGCTTCGGCCTCCAGACGATGTGCGAGGGCGGCGGCCAGGCCAACGTCACCATCATCGAGCGGCTGTAGCCCGGGGGCCGCACTCAGCGGCGCCGGCGCCGGGAGAGCCGGGTGAGGGAGACCGTCTGGGCCAGGACCAGGCCCGCGGTCAGCGCCTCCCAGTACACCGTCTCGTCCGTGCGCGGCGCGTGCGCGTCCCACGCGTGGCCTGCGGCCGGCGCGATCAGCAGCGCGCCGGCCGCGAGCAGGGTCCGGTGGACGAAGCCGGCGTCGGTGCCGTTCGGCAGTCCGGACGCGAAGGCGAACAGCACCAGTGTCACCGGCAGCCAGTGCGGCTGGTCGCCGCGCAGCAGCAGGGCGGCTGCGCACTCCGCGCCGAGGGCGAGGCAGTTGCGCGTCAGGGCCCCGGAGACCGATATCGACATGCACACATCATGCCGGGTCCCGTCCCGTCAGGACGTCGCGGCCCGCGAGGGCGGGCAGCGCGCGGGACCTCGGCACGATGCTCATCGGGTCGTCAGCCCGCCGTCGACCGTGAACTCCGCGCCGGTGATGTACGAGGACGCGTCCGAGCAGAGGAAGAGCACCAGCTCCCCGACCTCCTCGGGCCGGCCGATCCGGCCCAGGGGCACGTGCGACCAGTCCCGTCCCGCGACCGCCTCGCTGACCATGGGGGTGTCGATCGCCCCCGGATGCACCGAGTTGACCCGGATCCCGTCCCCCGCCAGGTCCAGCGCGGCCGACTTCGTCAGCCCGCGCAGCCCGAACTTGGTCGACCCGTACGCCGCGTGGCCCGGGATACCGGTCAGCCCGGCGGTGGAGGAGACGTTGACGACCGAGCCGCCTCCGCCGGCGCGCAGCACCGGGGCCAGCGCCTGGATGCCGAGGAAGGGACCGAGCAGGTTGACCCGGAGCAGGGCTTCGAAGTCCTCCAGGCGCTGGCGCTCCACGTGCGCCGTGCGCCACAGCGCCGCGTTGTTGACCAGCGCCGAGACGGTGCCGAAGGCCCGTACGGCCTCCTTCACGACCTCCGCCCAGCTGTCGGCCTCGGCCACGTCGTGGCGTACGTAGAGGCCCTGGTCGCCGAGCGACGCGGCGACCGAGCGGCCCTCCTCCTCCCGGACGTCGGTGATCACGACCCGCGCGCCGGCCTCCGCGCACAGCCGGGCACCGGCGGCGCCCTGGCCGCGTCCGGCGCCGGTGATGACGACGACCTTGCCGTCGAGGGAGACGGACACGGTTCAGCCCTCCAGCGCGCGCAGGGGCGGGATCCGGCCTCCGCCGGCGGTCCGTCCGGGGGCCGGGCCGACGAGCCGCACGTCGTGGAGCATCGAGGACTTCACGGAGGACCTCCCCGCCGCGCACGCGCACGGCACCTGGCGTTGGATTTCGAATAGGCATATGTCTAGCAGTCATGCTGGAGCGGGGGAAGAGGCCCCGCGAAGGCCGGTCGTAGACTGCGCTGCGTGGCAGACGACACGAACGACCGCCCGCTCCCCGCGACCAGCTGGGCGGTGCTCGGGCTGCTCTCCTTCGGGGAGGAGCTCTCCGGTTACGACCTGAAGAAGTGGTCGGACCGGTCGCTGCGGTTCTTCTACTGGAGCCCGTCCTTCAGTCAGATCTACAGCGAGCTCAAGCGGCTCGAGAAGGCCGGCTACGCCTCCTCGCGCCTGGTCGCCCAGGACACCGGCACGCGCGACAAGCGGGTGTACCGGATCACCGACGAGGGCATGGCGGCCGTACGGACCTGGGCGCGCGAGGCGACCGTCGACCCGCCGGTGCTCAAGCACGGGCCCATGCTGCGGCTCTGGCTCGGCCACCTGCTGGAGCCGGAGCAGATGCGCGAAGTCCTCGTGCGGCACCAGGAGTTCGCGGAGGGGATGCGGCGACGCGCCGTGGCCGACGCGGAGGGCGCGAAGGGAGAGACCGCGTGGGCCTACCCGGCGCTCACCCTCAAGTGGGCGGAGCGGTACTACGCCTCCGAACGCGACCTCGCGGGCGCCATGCTGGACGACATCGCGGAGCTGGAGAGCCGCCGCGGGGGCGCGGCGGGCTGAGGACCGACGACGGGCGGCCGGAGTCCGCAGTGGGGGCGGGGCGCACGGGCGGAGTTCCTCACGGGCCCCGGCCCGCCCGGCTGCCGTACCCTCGGGCCCATGACGGGCAGTGCGATAGATCTCCGCAAGGTCGAGGCGACCGCGCCGGCGCTGGTGAGCCTCTACAAGAGCGCCGGGGTCTCCTTGCGCAAACAGGGCCTGGAGGGCGGGCGCGCGGCGGTCTACCTGGTCCTGGACTACTCCGGATCGATGCGCCCGTACTACGAGGACGGCAGCGTGCAGGCCCTCGCGGACCGGGTGCTGGGGCTGTCGGCGCACCTGGACGACGACGCCCGCGTACCCGTCGTGTTCTTCTCCACGGACGTCGACGCGCTGGAGGAGATCTCCCTCGCCGCGCACGCGGGACGGGTCACCGCGATCGCCGCCGGGCTCGGCCACATGGGCAAGACGGCGTACCACGCGGCGATGGACGCGGTGATCGACCACTACCTCGACTCGGGTTCCGCCGCTCCGGCGCTCGTCGTCTTCCAGACGGACGGCGGCCCCGTCAACAAGCTCGCCGCCGAGCGGTACCTGTGCAAGGCGGCCCGGCTGCCGATGTTCTGGCAGTTCGTCGGCTTCGGGAACACGCGCAGTTCGCAGTTCGACTTCCTGCGCCGGCTCGACGAGCTCCCCGTCCCCGACAAGCGGCCGGTGGACAACGCGGGCTATTTCCACGCCGGTCAGGACCCGCGCGCCGTCGCGGACTCGGACCTGTACGACCAGTTGGTGGCGGAGTTCCCGACCTGGCTGGCGGCGGCCCGTGCGGCGGGCATCGTGCGCGCCTGATCCGCCCCGGTCGGTGCCCCGCGCTTTGATGGGCGTATGACGACGAACAACTGGGCCGCGTTCGAGACGGCCGAACCGGAATTCGCGGCGGCGGTGCGGGCGCGCTTCGCACAGTTCCCGCACCATGTCCTGGCGACCCTGCGCAAGGACGGCTCGCCGCGCGTGACCGGACTCAACGTCGAGATCCGCGGCGGCGAGCTGTGGCTGGGCATGATGCCGGGTTCGATGAAGGGGAAGGACCTGCGGCGCGACGCGCGCTTCGCCCTGCACACGAATCCGGGCGCGGGCGCGGCCATGCCCGACGGGGACGTACGGATCTCCGGGCGCGCGGTGGAGATCGTGGAACAGCCGGAGCTCCACCGGTACGCGGAGGAGGCTGAGGAGAACGACAGCCCGCACCCCTTCGACCTCTTCCGCGCCGATCTGACGGAGGTGGTCCACGTCGGCGTCGAGGGCGAGGACCTGGTGGTCCGCTCGTGGACCCCGGTCCGCGGCCTGCACACCGTCCGCCGGGGCAACGACGACGAGCCGGCCCGCGAGGACACCGCGGGCTAGGTTCTGTCCGCCGGGTCAGGCGCCGTCCGCGGACCCGCCGTCCCGCACGCCGTCCAGCGAGGCCGGCAGGCCGACCGCGGCCAGGAGTTCCATGGGGAGTTCCTTGTCGGCCTGGCCGAGGGCCAGGCCGAGCCAGCGGTCGCCGCCGGGGAGCGGCCAGGCGTGCATGCTCGTGGTCACCTGGCCGAGGGTGCGGAGCGGCTCGGGCACGTCGTCCCCGGCGTCGTCCCCGTACTCGTCCCCGCACCCGGCCCAGAGGTCCACGACGAGCGGATCGCCCCAGCGGGCGGTGCACACCGCGATCAGGGCGTCCAGGCAGGCGCTCAGCTCCGCGTCCACCTGCTCCCACACCTGCAGGTCCTCGGCGTCCCAGAAGTCCCGGCTCCGGTGCAGGACGCGGATCAGGTGGTCCGGGCCGCCGTCCCCGGTGGCGTCCTGGAACACCGTCTCGGAGAAGGGCCTCGTGGCGAGGCCGTCGATCAGCGGGAGGCAGGCCTCGGGGGTGGCGGGCGCGGCGGATCCGGAGTTCTTGCTGCTCATGGACGGGGAGCGTAGAAGACGGCACCGACAGCGGTGGCGCCGCCGGCGTCCGCCCCGTGTCCCACGGCACTAGTGCCGCGTCGGGCGGGTCCGCGGCAGGGCGGCGGGGTCGACGTCCACCCAGTTCCGGTCGATGTTGATCGTCACGTCCCCGTACGTGGCGTCGTGGTCGCCGCGGAACTGGTGGGCCCGGCGCGCCCCCGCCCACTGGCGGGTGCCCGCCGGCAGTCCGAGGTCGGCGTCGGCGACGGAGGCCGCCCCGTTCCAGCGGGCCACCCACAGCACGTCGGGCATGCTGTCCGGGGCCTGGTCGTAGTGGGCGCTCAGCGCCTTGACCCCGGAACTCGCCGCGACGTACGCGGCCGCGCGGTAGCCCAGTTCGTGCAGCCGGACCGTCCAGGCGGTGAGGTAGGCGACGACCGGGGCGTCCCAGGTCGCCCGGTCCGTGTAGTTCTCCAGGTCGTTGTAGAGGACCGTGTTCTCGGCCAGGCCCAGCGCGGTGGCCGCCTGGGCGGCGCCCTCGGCGGCGGCCCTGCCCTGGTCGTTGGCCTCGGAGGGGTCGGTGGAGAGTCCGGTGCCGGAGTTGTGCCAGGGCTGCGGGCCGACCCAGATCGGCATCAGGTGCCAGCCCGCGTCGATCTGCCGGGTCACCCATCCGGCGGTGAGCTGCGGCTGGGCGCAGGCGCGGGCGCGTCCGCCGATGTAGACGCCGACCGCGCCGAAGGGCGAGTCGGCCCGCCAGGCGTTCATGGCCCGCTGGGTGGGGGCGGTGCAGGCGTCGAACCCCTCGCCCCGGTAGGGCTCCTGGGCGGCCTTGCGGGGGCCGGGGCCGACGGAGACGGCCGGTTCCGCGGAGACCGGGGGCCGGGCAGGGCCGGGGCCCTGGACGGGCGGGGCCGTCAGCGATCGGGCCCGGACGAGTACTCCGCGTACGGCTTCGGGCGTGGCCCCGTAGGAGACGGTGGCCATCACCCCGGCGCGGCGCAGGGCGTAGCGGAGTTCGTTGCTGTCGCCCCGGACCTTCGGCAGGGGGGCGCCCTCGTCCGCGGGGACGGTCGGGATGTCGGCGCGCGGCGGCGCCCCGTCGAGGGGTTCCAGGTGCAGGGTGTCGGCGCGGGGGGCGACGGCGCGGGCGGCCCCGCAGTCACCCTGCGTGCCCGCGTGCCCGAGGTAGAGGGTGGGCAGGTCGAGGCGCAGGCAGGCCTCGGGGTTGCGGTCGAGGTCGACGACGCGCCAGTCGGCGGGGACGGTGAAGCGCAGACCGCGGTAGTCGACGGTGCGGCCTCCGGCACCGGGGCCGCCGGGGACGGGACGGCCGTCGGTCGTGCGGCCGTCGGTCGTGGCGGCGTAGGGGGTGGCGCGGCCGTCGGTCGTGGCGGGGTGGGGGGTGGTGCGGCCGTCGGCGGTCCCGAGCGGCAGGGGAGCGAGCAGCGCGGCGCCGAGCAGGCAGCTCAACAGCGTGTGGGAGGGCGGCATGTGACGTACTGGTACCAGAAGGCGGGGCCCCTCCTCCCCGGGGAGAGGTTCCGCCGCTGGCCCGTCCGGCCCAGCCGGGTATCCCCCGCTCCTGCTGGTCCGGGGAGGCGGGCAGCGCGACGATCCGCTCCGTGCCCGCCTCGTCCGTGAGCACGACGAGCGGGAACGGTCGCCGCGGAGGCCGGCTCCGTGGATCACCCGCACGAGTGAGGCGAGCTCGGCCCCGTCGATTCGGGCGGCGCGCTCGGCGGTCCGCAGCCGCTGGTCGCCGCCGGCCCTCGCGGGGGCGCGGCCCCTTCCCCGGCCCCTGGGCGCGGCGGCCCGCACCGGCGCCTCGAGCCGGCTCTCGGGCCTGAGCGCGGTCGTCCGGCGGGACGGGCCGGCGGAGCGGTGCGCACCCCCACGGCGCACCGGCCCCGCCCTGCCCCGCCGGCGGGCTTCCCCGAGGCCGCCGGCCCACTGACCCCGCCGGCCTCCCCGGCGTGGTCAGCAGTTCTTCGCGCCCGGCGGCGGCTTGAAGACCGCGTCCAGTACGCGGTCGGCGTCGACGTCGACCAGCGTCCAGTCCAGCGTGGAGTCCGTGCTCGGCAGGCTCAGGTGCTCCGGAAGCTCGCTCTCCGCGAGGTCCTGCCCCACGTACAGGACGGACAGTGTGCCGCCGCAGCCCGACGGCGGCGGGGGCACGCTCCCCCGGACCAGGCCGTCACCCGGGCCCACGGCGAGGGTGAGGGTGTCGATGGGGGCGTAGGTGAACTTGTAGCCGGCCGAGCTCGGCGACTTGGTCATGTCCACCCGGAAGTGACTGAGCTTCACCGGCACCGCCTCGCAGGGGCGCTGGGAGTTCCTGAGGCCCAGCCATACGCCGTTGTCCACCATGAAGAGGGCCGAGGAGTCCGAGGGGGCCGGTCGCTCGCTGCTGCGCAGCCCCTTGAGGTAGGCGGTCATCCCCTTCGTGTCCAGGCCCGTCGTGACCGTGCACGGCGTGGCGGGCAGGGAGAGCGGAGACGCCGACGGGGAGGCGGAGGGCGAGGCGGAGGCCGACGGGGACGGCGAGGCGGGCGGCAGGGACCTGAGGCTTCCCAAGCCCGAGCCGGAGCTCGAACAGCCGGCGAGGACGAGCACGGGGAGGGTCAGGAACGGAACGGCGAACACACGTAATCGGCGCATCGGGCCTCCACGTCAGGCGCGGCCGGGTCACTTCCGATGCTCGCAGCCAGGCTCCGGCGGCGGCATCCGTAGAACCGCCTACGCATCCCCGGCGCCCGATCCGGGTATCGGACATCCGGGGAGGCATCATGACGGACAGGACTCCGCTGGTCGGCCGGGGGGCCGAGATCGACCGGCTGGACGAGGTGATCGGCGAGGTGACCGGCGGGCGCGCCGGATCGGCGCGCGTCGTCGATCTCACGGGCCCGGCGGGCATGGGCAAGAGCCGGCTGCTCACGGAGGTCTGCGGGCGGGCCCGCGAACGCGGGCTGACGGTCCTGCGCGGCCGGGCCGCCGAGTACGAACGGCACATTCCTTTCCATCTGTTCACGGACGCGTTCGCCGACCTGGACCCCGAGCAGCTGCGCGGGCGGGGACCGGACCCGTCGGTGGCCCCCGTCGTGCACGGGGGGACGCCGCCGACAAGCGCCCGGCCCCGCTCGCGGTCCGGCTCGGGGTCCGGCCCGCGGTCCGGTGGGGGCGCGGATCCGGCCGCCGCCGCGGCCTCGTACCCGGACACGGCCTCGTACCCGGGCGCCGGCTCGTATCAGGGCGGGGCCCCCTCGCCGTTCGGCGGAGGGCCGGGCGCACCGGTGGACCGGTTCGCCGTGCATCGCGCCACCGCCCGGATGCTCGCTGCGCTGGCCGGACCCGGCGGCCCGTCTGCGGAGGGGGTACGCGGCACGGACGGCGCGAGCGGGACGACCGGCAGGAGCACGGGCGGCGGCCTGCTCGTCGCGCTCGACGACCTGCACTGGGCCGACCCGGCCTCGCTCGAGCTCCTCGACCACCTCGTGCGCCACCCGCCCCGCGCCCCCGTGATCGTCGTCGTGGCCCGCCGGGACCGCCAGACCTCCCCCTCCCTCGCCGCCGCGCTGACGCGGGGCGTCGACACCGGTGCCGTGCTGCGCATGGACCTCGGCCCCCTCGGCGAGCGGGCCTGCGTGGAGCAGCTCGCCGCGGGGACGGCTCCCGCCCGCGCCGCCCGGCTGTACGCGGCCAGCGAGGGCAACCCGCTCTATTTCCTGACCCTGCTCCAAGGGCAGGGTCAGGGCCCAGGCCAGGTGGAGGGGAGCGGCCGGGACCGGCGTCACGGTCCGCACGGGGCCGGGCCCGCCGCGCCGGCCGGCGATCTCTCCGCCCTGCTGCTCGACGAGCTGACCCCGCTCACGGACACGCAGCGCCGTACGGCCGAGGCCGTCGCCGTGCTCGGCGACCACGCCACCGCGCCGCTGCTCGCGCTCACGCTCGCGTCCTCCCTCGCGGTGTCCGATCCCCGCCGGCTCGACGCGGACCTCGGGGTGCTGGCCGACCGGGACCTGGTGCGGCGCGGCCCCGGCGGGAGCTGGTCCCTGCGCCATCCGGTGCTGCGGACCGTGGTGCACGAGAACACCGAGCACGGGCGGCGCACCGACATGCACCGGCGGGCCGCCGCCGCGCTCGCCGGGGCGGGCGCGTCCGCCGCCGTACGGGCCCACCACGTCGAGCGGTCGCTGACCGGCTGGGACCCGGAAGCGGCCGCCGTCCTGCTGGAGGCTGCCGGACAGTCGGAGACCACCGCCCCCGCGAGCTGCGCCCACTGGCTGGGTACGGTGCTGCGCGTCCTGCCCGACACCCCGGAACACCGGGCGCGGCGGCGGGAGCTCGTGCTGCGCCGGGCGCGGGCACTCAGCGTGTGCGGGGAGCTGCGCGCCAGCCGGGACCTGCTCCACGAGCTGATCGCGCGCCCCGGGAAACCCGGTTCCCCCGTGGGCGGCGTCCCCCTCGACGGCCACGCGGCCGACGGTGGCGCCCTCGACGGTCCCGACGGGCTCGACGAGGAGGACGGCGGGCTCCGCGCGAGCGCCGTCACCCTCTGCGCGTCCATGGAGCGCCACCTCGGGCAGTACGGGCCCGCGGTCGCCCTGCTGCGCCGCGAGCTGGCCCGCCGGCCCGCTCCGCGACCGGGCGACGCGCTGGCCCTCGGGCTCGAACTCGGCTCCTCCGCCCCGCACGCGCTGCCGTATCCGGAGGTACGGGAGGACGTGCTGCGCACGCTGGAGCTGGCGCGGCGCCTCGGCGACGAGCCCGCCGAGGCGGGGGCCCTGACGATCACCGCGCTCGGGGAGACGTACGGGGGCGACCTGGTGACGGCCCGGGAGCTGACGGACAGCGCCGGGGCCAAGGTGGACGCGCTGGCCGATCGCGAACTGGCCGGTCTGTGCGAGCCGTTGGCGCGTCTGAGCTGGGCGGAGTTCTACCTGGAGCGGTACGCGGACGCCGAGCGGCACGCGGAGCGCGGTCTGGCCCTCGCCCGCCGCGTGGTCCCCCTCCACCTGCTGCCGCACCTGCTGCTGTGCAAGGCGATCGTCCTCATGAACACCTGCCGGCCGGCCCCGGCGCTGGAGCTGGTGGACGAGGCGGAGAGCATCGCCCGAGGCATCGGCAGCGACGAACTCCTCGCGCTGGTCCTCTCGAACAAGGCGCAGGTGCTGCTCGTGTCCCTGCCCCCGGGCGACGGCGGCTCGCTGGCCGTCGCCGAGGAGGCGGTCGCGCTGACCGGCGGGCGCAGCAGCTGGTGGGCCTCGCTCGCCTGGTGCGTGCTGAGTTACACCGCCCTGCACGGCGGGGACCCCCGCCGGGCCCGGTCCGCGATGCTGCGGGCGGGCGGCGGACCGGAGCTCGCCCGCCTCCAGCCGACGATGCGTCCGCTGTTCCTGGAAGCCCTGGTCACCGCGGCCGTCACGACCGGCGACCTGGCCGACGCGGAGGCGTGGTCCGCGCTGGCCGCCGCGGACGCGGAGCGCCTCGGGCTGCCGGCGCAGCGGGCCTCGGCGCTGCGCAGCGCGGGCCAGGTGCTGGCGGGTCGCGGCGAGCCCGGGCCGGCGGCGGACCGGTACGCGCGGGCGGCCGAGGAGGCCGCCCGCTCGGGGGCGACCCTGTGGGAGTCCCAGGCCCTGCTGATCGCTTCCTCCTTCACGGCGCGGTCCGGCGACCCGGCCACGGCGGCGTCCCAGTGGCACCGCGGCCGCAGCCTGGCCGCCGCGGGTGGCGCGCACCTCCTCACGGGTCTGGCGGACCTCTTTCCCCCGCCGTCACCCGCTCCGCTGCGGCCGCCGTCCGCGCCCGCGCCGCCCCGGCTGACTCCGCGCGAGGAGGAGATCGCCGTACTGGTGACCGAGGGCCTGACCACCCGCGCCATCGCGGCGCGTCTCTACGTCAGCCCGCGCACCGTGGACACCCACCTGAACCACATCTTCAGCAAGCTGGGCGTCACCACCCGCTCGGCCCTGGCCGCCCTCACGGCCCGCCGGCTGCCCTGAGGGCCCCGCACGGACAGGTGTCGCCGGCGGAGGTCCGGACGGGCCCCGCACACGCCACAGCGCCCGCCGGCCCTGGTCGGGGAGGTGGCGGGCGCTGTGTCGGGGTTCCGTACACCGTTGTACGGACCGTATGAGGGGTCCCGGCGCACCGGGGGTACGGCGGGGCCCGGTGCGGTACCCCTCCCGTGGGAGGGGTACCGCGCCGGCCGCGTGCTACACGGTGAGGGAGCGGTCCGTCGGCTTGACGGGGTACGGCAGGGCGCTGGTGCCGGTCAGGAAGCGGTCCACGCCGCGGGCGGCCGAGCGGCCCTCCGCGATGGCCCAGACGATCAGCGACTGGCCGCGGCCGGCGTCACCGGCGACGAAGACGCCGTCGACGTTGGTCGCGTACGAGGCGTCGCGCTCGATGTTGCCGCGTGCGTCCATCGCCAGGCCGAACTGCGCGACCAGGCCGTTCTCCTGGTCCGTGCCGGTGAAGCCCATCGCCAGGGTGACCAGCTGCGCGGGGAGGACGCGCTCGGTGCCGGGCTTCTGGGTGAGCTTGCCGTCGACGAACTCGACCTCGACCAGGTGGAGTTCCTGGACGTTGCCGTCCTCGTCGCCCTCGAAGTGGGTGGTGGAGACGGAGTAGATCCGCTCGCCGCCCTCCTCGTGGGCGGAGGTGACCTTGTACAGCATGGGGAACGTCGGCCAGGGCTGGTTGGCGTTGCGGTCCTCGCCCGGCCTCGGCATGATCTCCAGCTGCGTGACCGAGGCCGCGCCCTGGCGGTGGGCGGTGCCCACGCAGTCCGCGCCGGTGTCGCCGCCGCCGATGACGACCACGTGCTTGCCCTCGGCGGTGATGGGGGGCGTCATGAAGTCGCCCTCCTGGACCTTGTTCGCGAGGGGGAGGTACTCCATCGCGAAGTGGATGCCCTTGAGTTCGCGGCCCGGGACCGGCAGGTCGCGGGAGACGGTGGCGCCCGCCGCGATGACCACCGCGTCGAACCGCTTGCGCAGGCCGGTGGCCGTGACGTCGCGGCCGACCTCGACGCCGGTACGGAACTTGGTGCCCTCCGCGCGCATCTGCTCGATGCGGCGGTTGATGTGCACCTTCTCCATCTTGAACTCGGGGATGCCGTAGCGCAGCAGGCCGCCGACGCGGTCGGCGCGCTCGTACACCACGACGGTGTGCCCGGCCCGGGTCAGCTGCTGGGCCGCGGCGAGACCCGCCGGGCCGGAGCCGATGACCGCGGCCGTCTTGCCGGACAGGCGCTCCGGCGGCTGCGGGGTGACGTCGCCGTTGTCCCACGCCTTGTCGATGATCGAGACTTCGACGTTCTTGATGGTGACGGCCGGCTGGTTGATGCCGAGCACGCAGGCGGACTCGCACGGCGCCGGGCACAGCCGCCCGGTGAACTCCGGGAAGTTGTTCGTCGCGTGCAGGCGCTCGGAGGCGGCGGTCCAGTCCTCGCGGTACGCGAAGTCGTTCCACTCCGGGATCAGGTTGCCCAGCGGGCAGCCGTTGTGGCAGAACGGGATGCCGCAGTCCATGCAGCGGCCGGCCTGCTTGCTGATGATCGGGAGCAGTGAGCCCGGAACGTAGACCTCGTTCCAGTCCTTCAGCCTCTCGGCCACCGGACGGGTGCGGGCGGTCTCGCGCGGGGTGGTGAGGAATCCCTTCGGGTCAGCCATGGGTCGCCGCCTCCATCATCTTCTCGGTGGTCTCGGACTCCGAGAGTCCGGCCAGCTCGGCGGCGTCCTTGGCGGCGAGCACTGCCTTGTACGTGGTCGGGATGATCTTGCTGAAGCGGGCCGCCGCGGCGGTCCAGTCGGCGAGGAGCTTCGCGGCCACCGTGGAGCCGGTCTCCTCCTCGTGACGGCGCACCACGTCGTGCAGCCACTGGGCGTCCGCGTCGGAGAGGGCTTCGACCGCGCCCGTGTTGCCGACGTTGACGTTGTCCGGGTCGAGGTCGATGACGTACGCGACGCCGCCCGACATGCCGGCCGCGAAGTTGCGTCCGGTCTCGCCCAGGACGACCGCCGTGCCGCCGGTCATGTACTCGCAGCCGTGGTCGCCCACGCCTTCCGAGACGACGAGGGCGCCGGAGTTGCGGACGCAGAAGCGTTCGCCGGTGCGGCCGCGCAGGAACAGCTCGCCGCCGGTGGCGCCGTAGCCGATCGTGTTGCCCGCGATGGTCGAGTACTCGGCCAGGTGGTCGGCGCCGCGGTCGGGGCGGACGACGACGCGGCCGCCGGAGAGGCCCTTGCCGACGTAGTCGTTGGCGTCGCCCTCCAGGCGGAGCGTGATCCCCTTCGGCAGGAAGGCGCCGAAGGACTGGCCGGCCGAGCCGGTGAAGGTCAGGTCGATGGTGTTGTCGGGCAGGCCCGCGCCACCGAACTTCTTCGTGACCTCGTGGCCGAGCATGGTGCCGACGGTCCGGTTGATGTTGCGGATCGCGACCTGGGCGCGGACCGGCTGGGCGCTTTCGGCGGAGTCGGCGTTCAGCGCCTCGGCGGCGAGCTCGATGAGCTCGTTGTCGAGGGCCTTCTCCAGGCCGTGGTCCTGCTCGATCAGGGCGTGGCGGACCGCGCCGTCGGGCAGCTCGGGCACGTAGAAGAGCGGCTCGAGGTCGAGGCCCTGCGCCTTCCAGTGCGTGACGGCCTTGCTGGTGTCGAGGAGTTCGGCGTGACCGACAGCCTCCTCGATCGTGCGGAAGCCCAGCTCGGCGAGGAGCTCGCGCACCTCCTCCGCGATGAACTCGAAGAAGTTGACGACGAACTCGGGCTTGCCGGAGAACCGGTCGCGCAGGACCGGGTTCTGGGTGGCGATGCCCACCGGGCAGGTGTCCAGGTGGCAGACGCGCATCATGACGCAGCCGGAGACGACGAGCGGCGCGGTCGCGAAACCGAACTCCTCGGCGCCGAGCAGCGCGGCGATGACGACGTCGCGGCCGGTCTTGAGCTGGCCGTCCGTCTGGACCACGATGCGGTCGCGCAGCCCGTTGAGCAGCAGGGTCTGCTGGGTCTCGGCGAGGCCGAGCTCCCAGGGGCCGCCCGCGTGCTTCAGCGAGGTGAGCGGGGAGGCGCCCGTACCGCCGTCGTGGCCGGAGATGAGGACGACGTCCGCGTGGGCCTTGGAGACACCGGCGGCGACCGTACCCACGCCGACCTCGGACACGAGCTTCACGTGGATGCGCGCGGCCGGGTTGGCGTTCTTGAGGTCGTGGATCAGCTGAGCCAGGTCCTCGATGGAGTAGATGTCGTGGTGCGGCGGCGGGGAGATCAGGCCGACGCCGGGGGTGGAGTGCCGGGTCTTGGCGACCCACGGGTAGACCTTGTGGCCGGGCAGCTGGCCGCCCTCGCCGGGCTTGGCACCCTGCGCCATCTTGATCTGGATGTCGTCCGCGTTGACCAGGTACTCGCTCGTGACACCGAAGCGGCCGGAGGCGACCTGCTTGATGGAGGAGCGGCGCGCCGGGTCGTACAGGCGGTCCGGGTCCTCGCCGCCCTCGCCGGTGTTGGACTTGGCGCCCAGCTGGTTCATGGCGATGGCGAGGGTCTCGTGCGCCTCCTTGGAGATGGAGCCGTACGACATGGCGCCGGTGGAGAAGCGCCTGACGATGTCGGCGACCGGCTCGACCTCGTCGAGGGAGATCGAGGGGCGGTCCTCGCTCTTGAACCCGAAGAGCCCGCGCAGCGTCATGAGGCGCTCGGACTGCTCGTTCACCCGGTCGGTGTACTGCTTGAAGATGTCGTACCGGCGGTTGCGGGTGGCGTGCTGGAGGCGGAAGACCGTGTCCGGGTCGAACAGGTGCGGCTCGCCCTCGCGGCGCCACTGGTACTCGCCGCCGATCTCCAGCGCGCGGTGCGTGGCCGCGATGCCGGAGGCCGGGTACGCCTTGGCGTGGCGCGCGGCCACCTCCTTGGCGATGACGTCGAGGCCGGCGCCGCCGATCTTGGTGGCGGTGCCCTGGAAGTACGCCTGGACGAACTCCTCGTTCAGGCCGACGGCCTCGAAGACCTGGGCGCCGCGGTAGGAGGCGACGGTGGAGATGCCCATCTTGGACATGACCTTCAGGACGCCCTTGCCGAGCGCGTAGATCAGGTTCTTGATGGCCTGCTCCGGCTCGAGGCCGGACAGGAAGGTGCCCGCGCGCAGCAGGTCCTCGACGGACTCCATGGCGAGGTACGGGTTGACCGCGGCCGCGCCGTAGCCGATGAGCAGCGCGACGTGGTGGACCTCGCGGACGTCGCCGGCCTCGACCAGCAGGCCCACCTGGGTGCGCTGCTTGGTGGCGATGAGGTGGTGGTGCACGGCGGAGGTGAGCAGCAGCGACGGGACCGGCGCGTGCTCGGCGTCGGAGTGACGGTCCGAGAGGACGATCAGGTGCGCGCCGTTCTCGATGGCCGCGTCGACCTCGCCGCGGATCTCCTCCAGGCGGGCGGCGAGCGCGTCGCCGCCGCCCGAGACCCGGTAGAGGCCCGAGAGGGTGGCGGCCTTCATGCCCGGCATGTCGCCGTCGGCGTTGACGTGTATCAGCTTGGCGAGCTCGTCGTTGTCGATCACCGGGAACGGCAGCGTGACGCTGCGGCAGGACGCGGAGGTCGGCTCCAGCAGGTTGCCCTGCGGGCCGAGCGAGGACAGCAGCGAGGTGACGAGCTCCTCGCGGATGGCGTCCAGCGGCGGGTTGGTGACCTGCGCGAAGAGCTGGGTGAAGTAGTCGAAGAGCAGCCGGGGGCGCTCGGACAGGGCCGCGATCGGGGAGTCCGTGCCCATGGAGCCGAGCGGCTCGCCGGCGGTGCGGGCCATCGGGGCGAGGATGACGCGCAGCTCCTCCTCGGTGTAGCCGAAGGTCTGCTGGCGGCGGGTGACCGAGGCGTGGGTGTGGACGATGTGCTCGCGCTCGGGGAGGTCCGTGAGCTCGATCTCGCCGGTCTCCAGCCATTCGGCGTAGGGGTGCTCGGCGGCCAGCGCGTCCTTGATCTCGTCGTCTTCGATGATCCGCTTCTGGGCGGTGTCGACGAGGAACATCTTGCCGGGCTGCAGGCGGCCCTTGCGGACGACCTTGGCCGGGTCGATGTCGAGGACGCCGACCTCGGAGGAGAGCACGACGAAGTCGTCGTCGGTGACCCAGTAGCGGCCGGGGCGCAGGCCGTTGCGGTCGAGGACCGCGCCGACCTGGGTGCCGTCGGTGAACGTGACGCAGGCGGGGCCGTCCCAGGGCTCCATCTGCGTGGAGTGGTACTTGTAGAACGCGCGGCGGGCCGGCGACATGGAGGTGTGGTTCTCCCACGCCTCCGGGATCATCATCAGCACGCTGTGCGGGAGCGAACGGCCGCCGAGGTGGAGCAGCTCCAGGACCTCGTCGAAGGAGGCCGAGTCGGAGGCGTCCGGGGTGCAGATCGGGAAGATCCGCTCGAGCGCGCCCTCGCCGAACAGGCCGGAGGCCAGCTGGGACTCGCGGGCCCGCATCCAGTTCCGGTTGCCCTTGACCGTGTTGATCTCGCCGTTGTGCGCGACGAAGCGGTACGGGTGCGCGAGCGGCCAGGACGGGAAGGTGTTCGTCGAGAACCGGGAGTGGACCAGGGCGATCGCGGACGCGAAGCGGCGGTCGGAGAGGTCCGGGAAGAAGGGCTCCAGCTGGCCGGTGGTCAGCATGCCCTTGTAGACGATGGTGCGTGCGGAGAGCGACGGGAAGTAGACCCCGGCCTCGCGCTCGGCGCGCTTGCGCAGCACGAACGCCGTGCGGTCCAGCTCGATGCCGCTGCTCCCTCCTCCAGACTCCGTCCGGGAGGTGCCCCCGGTCACGAAGAGCTGCGAGAAGGCCGGCATGGTGGCGCGGGCGCCGTTGCCGAGCAGGTCCGGGGTGACCGGGACCTCGCGCCAGCCGAGGACCGTCAGGTTCTCCTCGGCCGCGATGGCCTCGATCTGCTCCAGGGCGACGGCCTGTGCGGCGGCGTCGGCGGGGAGGAAGGCGATGCCGACGGCGTACGCGCCGGCCTCGGGGAGGTCGAATCCGGCCGCCTCGCGCAGGAACGCGTCCGGGACCTGGGAGAGGATGCCGGCGCCGTCGCCGGAGTCCGGCTCGGAGCCGGTGGCGCCTCGGTGCTCGAGGTTCCGCAATACGGTCAGCGCCTGCTCGACCAGCGTGTGGCTGGCCTCGCCGGTGAGGTTGGCCACAAAGCCGACGCCACAGGCGTCGTGCTCGTTGCGCGGGTCGTACATGCCCTGCTGGGCGGGGCGACCGTCCATGGGCGACCAGGCGGTGTTGCTGAGGCCGGTCGCGGAGTGCGTGGATGCGGAACGCATCGGCTCTCCCGTCGTCGTCGTGGCATATGTGCATAGCCGAGGGACGACGTTGGCCCTCTGCGAAATTTCGTGCAGATTACATGATGACGACAATCCCGAGAAGCGGATATGCCATTCCAGCATGCGGACACCGCGCGAAGCAGACAAGAAGGGACGTTCGCAGGTGCCTGGTGTGCGAGGTACGGGCGAAGGTCCCGTGCGGGGCGGGCCTCATTGCCCGGCGCCCTGGGTGTGATGCCCGGCGGGACCTGGTTCGAAACCGCCGAGTAACCGACTACTTATGCTGCCTACCGCATAGTGTCTCACTCCCTGCCGGGTCAGCCTACGGCTCCACCGAGCCAGGTTCCCAGGATGTACGTCACACCCGCGGCCGCGCCACCCAGGACCAGCTGGCGCATTCCGCTGTACCACCAGGACCGGGCGGTGACCCGGGAGACCACGGCGCCGCACGCGAAGAGCCCGGCCAGCGCCAGCAGCACCGCGGGCCACAGGACCGTGGCACCGAGCAGGTAGGGCAGCAGCGGAACGAGCGCGCCCAGTGCGAAGGAGCCGAAGGAGGACACGGCGGCCACCATCGGCGACGGCAGGTCGTCGGGGTCGATCCCGAGCTCCTCGCGGGCGTGGATCTCCAGCGCCTGCTCCGGGTCGCGGGACATCTGCAGGGCCACCTCGCGCGCCAGCGCCGGCTCGACGCCGCGCGACACGTAGAGCTCGGCCAGCTCCTCCATCTCGTCGACGGGGTGCTTGCGCAACTGCTGGCGCTCTATCTCCAGTTCCGCGAGGACGAGCTCGCGCTGGGAGGCGACGGAGGTGTACTCGCCGGCCGCCATCGAGAAGGCGCCCGCCGCGAGACCGGCCAGGCCGGTGATCACGACGGTCTGCGGGGAGACGGCGCCGCCGGCCACACCGGTCATCAGGGCGAGGTTGGAGACGAGCCCGTCCATGGCACCGAAGACCGCCGGGCGCAGCCATCCACCGTTGACGTCGCGGTGGGTGTGGTTGTCGCGGTGGGCGGTGTGCAGCGAGGCTTCGATGTCGATGAGAGACATGGCCGTTTTCTCCCCTTTTGTACGAGTGGGTACGCGGAGGCGCGCGACGCTCGACGCGCAGGTCCCACTCCCCCTGAACACCTCGAAACTACGCACGATTTTCGGCGCCCGCTAGCAAGGAAGGCCGTACTTACCTGGGGTTTTGGGGGTCGGCGACCGGGTGACGGGGGCGCGGGCGGGGTGTTTCGCGGCGAGCGACAAACCACATGCCATGGCACAAATCCCCCAAGGGCTCAATATGAGTCCCATCAAGTTGGAGAGGCGCGCCATGGAGCTGATTGCATGCAATCCGCAGGTCCTCCTCGAACGGGCCAGGGGCGCTCTTCTGGGACTCGCGGTGGGTGACGCGCTGGGCGCCCCCGCGGAGAACATGAAGCCGTCCGAGATCCGGGCGAAGTGGGGCCGGATCGAGGGCTTCGTCTCGGACGACCCGGCCGGCACCGACGACACGGAGTACGCGATCTTCTCGGGCCTGCTGCTGGCCCGTCACGGATCGGCGCTCACCGTCGCGCACGTCGAACGCGCGTGGCACCACTGGATCGCGGACCTGGACGAGGGCCCGTTCCGCGGTGCGGGCTTCAGCGAGCGCGGCACCCTGGAGAACCTCCGCCGGGGCCTGGCGGCCCCCATCTCGGCGCAGCACCGGCACGCCTGGTCGGACGGTCTCGCCATGCGGGCGGCGCCCTTCGGGGTCTTCGCGGCGGGCCGCCCGGCGGAGGCGGCCCGGCTGGTCGCCATCGACGGCTGCGTCAGCCACGACGGCGAGGGCATCTACGGCGGCCAGGCCGTCGCGGCGGGCGTCGCGGCGGCGATGGCGGGCGGTTCGCCCGCCTCCGTCGTCTCGGCGGCGCTGTCGGTCATCCCCTCGGACTCCTGGACGGCCCGGTCCCTGCGCCGGGCGGTCACGGCGGCGCCGCGCGGCGAACGGGCCGTGCGCTCCGCGGTGGTCATCGGCGGCTACCCGTGGACGGACCTGGCCCCCGAGGCGGTGGGCCTGGCGTTCGGGGCGTTCGCCGCGTGCCGCGGGGACTTCCCGTCCTCGGTCCTGACGGCCGTGAACATGGGCCGCGACGCGGACACCACCGCGGCCGTGGCGGGCGCCCTCGCCGGAGCGATGTCCGGCGCCCCCGCCATCCCGGCCGCCTGGTCCTCGGTGATCGGTCCGGTCCGCGGCAGCTGCCTCCCCTCGATGCGCGGCTACCACGTCCTGGACATCGCGGACCTCCTCACCCCGGAAACCGAGACCCCGCGATGACCCTGACCACCCCGACCCCCGCGTCCCCGGCCCCGGCCCCGGCCCCGGTGACTTTGGCGACCCCGTCTCCGGCGACGTCGGCGCCCCCGGCCCCGGCCCAGGTCTCCCCGGCCCCGGCCGCCCCCGCCGCCCCGTCCCCCGCAGGGGCCCCCGTACCCACCGCCGAGCCCCCCGCAGGGGCCCGGCGGATCGAGGGGCTGCTCCTCGGTCTCGCCGCCGGCGATGCCGCCGGGTGGCCCGCGGCGCGGCACCGGGCCAGCCGGATGCCCGAGTGGACCCGCCGGCTGACCCGCGAGCTCGACACCTTCGCCGAGCAGAACGCCACCACCACCCTCCCCGTCCCCATCGCCCTCAACCAGCCCCCGGAGCCGCTGCGCCTCGGCCCGTCCGACGACGCCGAGTGGGCCGCGTTCGCCGCCGAGTCCGTCCTCACCGCCGCCGGGGTCCTGCTCAGTGACCTCTCCCGGTCCCGCCGCATGCGCGCCGCCATCGACCTCGCCTGGAACGCCCTGGCCAGCGAGGTCGCGGCGGCCGCGGAACGCGCCCCCGAGGTGGAGTCCGCCGTCCTCCCCCTCCGCGCCCGGATCTCCGTCCGCGCGGGCCTCGGCAACCTCGCCACCGGCCTGCGTCCCCCCGCCACCGGCCACGACAACCCGCACTACTTCGACGACGCCGCCTGCATCCGCGCCTGCGTCCTCGCCGTCGTCCACCCCGGGGACCCGGCCGCCGCGGCGGACCTCGCGGAGTTCGACGCCCGGTACACCCAGGACGGCGACGGGGTCCACGGCGCCCGGGCCATGGCCGCCGCCGTCGCCACCGCCCTCGGCGGATCCGGTACGGACGCGGCCGTGGACGCCGCCCTCGAACAGCTCCCCGAGGCCACCGAGATCGGCCGTAACGCCCGGCACGCCGTGAAGCTCGCCCGCGCGGAACCGGACGGCGGCGCCTTCGCCATCGTCCCGCTCCTGGAGCACCAGATCGTCGATCACGTCTACAGCTACGGGATCGCGGCCGCCGAAACCGTCCCGGTGGCCCTCGCCCTGGCCACCGCCGCCCGCGGCAGGGTCTGCGAGGCGGTGCCGGCCGCCGCCTGTCTGTCCCGGGTCGCGGACTCCGCCCCCGCCCTCGCCGGCGCACTGACCGGCGTGCTCGGCGGTGGCGACTCCGTCCCCGCCGCCTGGCGCGAGGCCTGCCGGACCCTCTCCGGCTGCGCCCTCCCCCACCTGGCGGGCACCGACCTCGTCGAACTCGCCGCCCTGCTCGCCCGTACGGAACTCACCTCGCCCAAGCCCCAAGGAATGACCCGATCATGACGACGCCCCCCACCCTCACCTCGACCCCCACCCTGGAAGACCGGATCACCGGCGCGCTCGTCGGCGCGGCCGTCGGCGACGCGCTCGGCGGGCCGGTGGAGGGCTGGACCCCGGAACAGATCGTGGAGCGGCACGGCGGCCGGGTGCACGGCATCGTCGGCCCGTGGCACGAGGACTGGCGCACGGCCCGCCCGATCGCGCCGTACCACAAGGGCGACGGCCACGTCACGGACGACACCCTCATGACGCACGCGCTGGTCCGGGTCTACGAGGCCGTGCGCGACCACCTGGACGCGTACTCCGTCGCCGAGCACCTGGTCCCCGACCTCATGACCACGCCCCGCTGGATCCCCGAACTGGAGGCGGACGCCCTCCCCCTCCAACGGGTCTTCCTCGCCGAGAAGTGGATCGTGACCCGGCTGCACTACGCACACGTCGACCCGCGGGAGGCGGGCAGCGGAAACATCGTCAACTGCGGCGCCGCGATGTACATGGCGCCGGTCGGCCTCGTCAACGCGGGCCATCCGGCCGGGGCCTACGCGGAGGCCCTGGACGTCACCGGCGCGCACCAGTCCTCGTACGGGCGGGAGGCGGCGGGCGTGTTCGCGGCGGCGGTGGCTGCGGCGTGCGTGCCGGGCGCGACCGCCTCCTCGGTCGTCGAAACGGCCCTGTCCCTCGCCAAGGACGGCACGCGCTCGGCCATCGAGGCCGTCTGCGAAGTGGCCGCCCGCCACCGGGACTTCGAGTCCGCCCTGGCTCCGCTGCGGGCGGCCGTGGCCCCGTACGACTCGGTCGGCCCGGACTACCGCAAGCCGTCGCTGGGCGCGCGGCGGCCGTCCCGCCTGCACGCGATCGAGGAACTGCCCGTCGCCCTCGGCATGCTGCTCGTCGCCGACGGGGCCTACGAGGCTTCCGTGCTCGGCGCCGTCAACTACGGCCGGGACTGCGACTCCACCGCCACCATGGCGGGAGCGATCGCGGGCGCCCTGTCCGGCGGGGCGGCGATCCCGGCCGGCTGGTCCAAGCAGGTCGCGGAGGCCAGCCGCCTGGACCTGCACGCCCCGGCGACCGCGCTGGCCGCGGTGGCCCGCGAGGTCTTCGCCCGCGACCGCGACCGCCGTCGCGCCCACGAATCCGCCTTCACCGCCCTGACGGCCCCCCGATGACCCCCGCCGCCCCGGGACCGCCCCCGAACCGGGCGGCCGCCGCGCCCCCCGCCCCGCCTCCGGACCTCACGCCGTACGGCCCCCCGAACCCCGGCCGCACCGCCGGGGCGAGCCCCACCCTCGACACGCTCTCGATCCAGGAGCCCCAGCCCTCCGGGGCGCCGGGCCGGGCAGCCGGCGCGGCCCGGCCCCCGGGTCCCGGGCGGGCCGCAGGCACGGCCCACGCCCCGGCCGGTGGCGCGGGGTCCCCGGCATCCGGCGCGGGGCGCCGGGGAACCCGCGCCGCCCAGGACGACCCGGCCCTCCGGTTGACCTGGGTCCAGCCGGAGGACCTGGTCGGCCACGAGTTCCGCCAGGCCGAGGAGGACGGCCGCGCGCGGGCCGCCGAGCCGCTGCTGCGCGTCTGGCTCGCCGCGGGCGGCCACCGGGCCCCGGACCGCGCGGGAGCATCCCCCGCCCCGGCCCCGCCGGAACTCCGGTCCCTGGCGACCGAGCTCCTGACGGCCCTCGCGGCCCTGCCCCGCCCCACCCGCGACACCGAACCGGACACCTGGCCCGCCATCACCGCCACCTGGCCCACCGCAACCCCGCCCCAGAACGGCGCGGCCCTCGCCCGGGACCAGGAGGGGCCGGGCGGGCCGGGACCTGCCACGCACCGGGCCGCTCTCGCCCCGGACCCGCCGGCCGGGGCCGGCCCCGGCCCGGACCGGGAGGGAGCCGGCCCCACCCCCGACCGCGCGGACCCCGCCCCGGACCCGAATCGGGGCGGCCCCGCCCAAGACCCCGAGGGGGCGGGCCCCACCCCCGACCGGGGAGCCCTCCCCCGAGACCCGGAGGGAGCCGGCCCTGCCCCCGACCGGGCGGGGCCGGACCAGCCGGGGCCGTACCCCGGCCCGGTCGGGGGCCCGGGCGGCCAGGGGTCCAGGGGCCTGCCCCTGGTTTCGGGAAGGGGCGGGGTGGGGGAACCCTCCCCGCGAGCCGCGGCCGGACTCCGGGCCGTCACCGCCGGGATCCCGGGCGCGGCCCCGGCCGCCGGGCGTGGACTCGGGCACGGGTACGGGTACGGCCACGCGCCTGCGGACCTGGGTCCGGGTCCACGCCCGGGTCCACGCCCGCGCCCGGGTGGTCCGGGTCCGGGTCCAGCCGTCGCCCCCGGTCCCGACACCCCGCTGCGCCGCAGGCTGGAGGCCGCGTGGCTCGGGCGGGCCGTCGGCTGCGTGCTCGGCAAGCCCGTGGAGAAGCTGCCGCTGCACGGCATCCGGGCGCTGGCCCGGGCGGCCGGGAACTGGCCGCTCGACGCGTGGTTCACCGCCCGGGGGGTCCCCGCGGAGCTCCTCGCCGCCCACCCGTGGAACCGCCGCTCCGCCCCCACCTCCCTCGCCGAGAACATCGACGGCGCCCCCGAGGACGACGACCTCAACTTCCCCCTCCTCGGTCTGCTCCTCCTCCAGCGCCACGGAAGGGAGTTCACCACCGCCGACGTCGGGAGGCTCTGGCTCGACGAGCTCCCGGCCGGCCGTACGTTCACCGCCGAACGCGTCGCGTACCGCAATCTCCTCCAGGGTCTGGAGCCCCCGGCCACCGCCACCCACCACAACCCGTTCCGGGAGTGGATCGGCGCCCTCATCCGCGCCGACGTCCACGGGTGGACCAACCCGGGCGATCCGGCCGCCGCCGCGGCCCAGGCCCATCGCGACGCCGCCCTCACCCACACCGGCAACGGCGTCTACGCCGCCCTGTTCGTCGCCGCCGCCACCGCCGCCGCGGCCGCCGGCCGGGGCGACGTCCACACGGCGCTGCGGGCAGGGCTGGCCGTCGTACCGCCTCGCTCGCGCCTGGCCGAGGCCGTCCGCTTCGCCGTCGCGACCGGGGCGGCCGCACGGGACGCGGACATCGGTTTCGATACCGTCGTGGACCGTCTCCACGCCCGCTACGGCCACTACCACTGGGTCCATGCCGTCCCCAACACCGCCCTGATCGCCGCGGCCCTCACCCACGCCGACGGCGACTTCACCCATTCCGTCTGCCGCGCCGTGTCCGGTGGCTGGGACACCGACTCCAACGGCGCCACCGCCGGAGCCCTCGCCGGGATCCTCGCCGGGGCCCCCGAGAACCTTCCGCGGCGCTGGACCGCCCCCCTGAAGAACCGCCTCGCCACCACCGTCGCCGGCTTCGACGGCATCGGCTTCGACACCCTCGCCCACCTCACCGCACAGGAGGCAGCACGCTCATGACGGCCATCGCCGTGCTCGGCAGTACCAACATGGACCTCGTCGCCTACGTCCCCAAGGCCCCCCGCCTCGGCGAGACCGTCACCGGCCGCGCGTTCCGCACCGTTCCCGGCGGGAAGGGCGCCAACCAGGCCGTCGCCGCCGCCCGCGCCGGCGCGAAGGTGGTGATGATCGGCGCCGTCGGTGCGGACGAGTTCGGGGTACGGCTGCGCTCGGCGCTCGCCGCCGCCGGGGTCGAAACGGCGGCCCTGCGCACCGTCGAGGGCGCCAGCGGCACCGCGCACATCACCGTGGACGACGAGGGCGGCAACAGCATCATCGTGATCCCCGGGGCGAACGCCCAGGTCACCGCCCTGGAGCCGGGTGACTCTGCCCGCATCGGCGCCGCGGGCGCCCTCCTCCTCCAGCTCGAACTTCCCCTGGAGGCCGTCCTCGCCGGCGCCCTCGCCGCCCGCGCCCGGGGGGTCCGTACGATCCTCACCCCGGCCCCGGCCCAGCCGCTGCCCTCCGGACTTCTGGCCGCCACCGACCTGCTGGTGCCCAACGAGCACGAGGCGGCGGCCCTGACCGGCCTCACCGATCCGCACCGGGCCGCCGCCGCCCTGCTCCACGACGTGCCGGAGGTCGTCGTCACCCTCGGCTCGGCCGGGGCCCTGTACGCCGCCCGGGGCCGGGAGCCGCTGACCGTGCCCGCCCCGCGCGTGCGCGCCGTGGACACCACCGCCGCCGGGGACACCTTCGTCGGGGCCCTCGCCGTGGCCCTCGGCGAGGGCCGGCCCGTGCCGGCCGCCCTGCGCTGGGCTTCCGCGGCCGCCGCGCTGTCCGTCCAGCACCCCGGCGCACAGGACTCGATGCCGGCCCGCGCGGAGATCGACGCCTTCGCCCTGACCCTCGACCCGGTCCCGGACCTGCTCCCGGGCGCGGACCCGGCCGGACCCGGGCACCCCGCCCGCCCGCGGCAGGACGGCCGCCGTCCGGGGGCCGCCTCGTGACCCCCGCCGGTCCCCGCCCCGCGCCCCTGGAGGGGCTGCGGGTCCTCGACCTCGCCACGCTCTTCGCCGGGCCGCTGGCCGCCACCCTCCTCGGAGACTTCGGCGCCGAGGTCGTCAAGGTCGAGCACCCCCGCCTCCCCGACCCCTCCCGCGGCCACGGCCCCGCCAAGGACGGCATCGGCCTCTGGTGGAAGCTGCTCGGCCGGAACAAGCGGACGATGACCCTGGACCTGTCCACGCCCGGCGGCCGCGACACCCTGCTGCGGCTGGCCGCCACCGCCGACGTGGTCATCGAGAACTTCCGCCCCGGCACCCTGGAGCGCTGGGGCCTGGGCTGGCCCGAGCTGTCCGCCGCCAACCCGCGGCTGGTCCTGGCCCGCGTGACGGCCTTCGGCCAGGAGGGCCCGTACGCCCACCGGCCCGGTTTCGGGACCCTCGCGGAGGCGATGAGCGGGTTCGCCGCGATCACCGGTGAGCCGGAGGGGCCGCCGACGCTGCCGCCGTTCGGCCTCGCGGACTCGATCGCGGCGCTGACCACCGCGTACGCCGTGATGACGGCGCTGGCCGGGCGCGATCGCACCGGGCACGGGCAGGTGGTCGACCTGGCGATCATCGAGCCGGTCCTCACCGTGCTGGGCCCGCACCCGCTCTGGTACGACCAGCTCGGCTACGTCCAGCCCCGCACCGGCAACCGTTCCACGAACAACGCCCCCCGCAACACGTACCGCAGCGCGGACGGCCGCTGGCTCGCGGTCTCCGCCTCCACCCGGTCCATCGCCGAGCGCGTGGCGCGGCTCGTCGGCCGGCCCGAGCTGACCGGCGAGCCCTGGTTCGCGACGGGCGCCGGACGGGCCGCCCACGCGGACGTCCTCGACGACGCCGTCGGGGGTTGGATCGCCCGGCACAAGGCGGACGAGGTGACGGCGGCGTTCGAGGAGGCCCAGGCCGCCGTCGCGCCGGTCTACGACGTACGGGACGTCATGGCCGATCCGCAGTACGCGGCCCTGGACACCATCACCGAGGTCGAAGACCCCGAACTCGGCCCGATCCGCATGCAGAACGTCCTGTTCCGCCTCTCCGGGACTCCCGGCGCCATCCGCTGGGCGGGCCGCCCGCACGGCGCGGACACCGAGGCCGTCCTCACCGAACTCGGCCTCACCGAAACCGAGATCACCACGTTGCGTACGGAAGGGGCACTGTGATCCTGACCTGGCTCTACGTCCCGGGCGACCGCCCGGACGTCGTCGTCAAGGCCCTGCGTGCCGGGGCCGACGCCGTCATCGTGGACCTGGAGGACGCGGTGTCGGCCTCCCGCAAGGAGTACGCCCGCGCCGCCACCGTCGAACTGCTCGGCTCCCCCCACCAGGTCCCGGTGCACGTCCGCGTCAACGCCCTCGACTCCCCCTGGGGCGGCGCCGACCTCACCGCCCTGGGCCGGCTCGGGGGCCTCGCCGGACTGCGGCTGCCCAAGATCTCCGCGCCCGAGCAGATCGCGTGCGTCGCCGAGCGCACCGGCGGAGCGGTGGCGCTGTACGCCCTGCTCGAATCGGCACTCGGCGTGGAACGGGCCTACGACATCGCCCGCGCGCACCCCGCCCTGCGCGGGCTGTCCCTGGGCGAGGCCGATCTGCGGGCCGACCTCGGGGTCACGGCCGAGGCGGGCCTGGACTGGCCGCGCTCCCGGGTGGTGGTCGCGGCCCGCGCGGCCGGTCTCGCTCCGCCGGCCCAGTCCGTGTTCCCCGACATCCGCGACCTGGAGGCGCTGGCCGCCTCCTGCGCCCGGGGGCGGTCGCTGGGCTTCCTGGGCCGCGCCGCGATCCACCCGCGCCAGCTCCCGGTGATCGAGCGGGCCTATCTGCCCGGGCCGGCGGAGGTCACGGCGGCCGAGGAGATCGTGGCCGCGGCCCGCCGCACGCCCGGCGCGCTGGCCCTGCCCGACGGCCGCTTCGTCGACCCGGCGATGCTGGCCGGGGCGGAACGGGTCGTCGCCCTGGCCCGGCGGAGCGTCCCCGTACCCTCCTGAACCCGCCGCCGGACGGAAGACGGGAGGGGCGGGCCAGCCGCAGCCCCCCGGAGGCGCGGAGCTTCGCGGCCAGCCGC
>NZ_JBEXOV010000082.1:0-33344 GCF_040611715.1 Streptomyces sp. NPDC006544
GGCGCCGGCGTAGGGGTTGTCGACCTTGTTGCCGGTGGGCGGAGGTGTGGTGGGCGGCGTGGTGGGCGCCCGTACGAGGCCCAGACGGGGGCCGAGGGCGGCCACGGCCGCCGCGACCGCGAGGACCGGCGGCGCCCACCAGGCCACCGGGAGGTCCAGCAGTGCGCCCAGGGCCACCGCCAGCGCCGCCGCGTACCCGACCGCGAGCACCGCCGCCCCCGTACGGGCCCACGCCGCGCCGGGCCGGTACGCGGCCCCCGCCGCGCCGAGCGCCGCCAGCACCCCGAGCACGCCGAAGGTGGCCAGCCGGCCGTCCAGGGCCGCCACGGACAGGTTCAGGGCGCCGGCCGTCGCGCAGAGGGCCGCGGCAACGGCCCGGCCACCGATCGGGGGCCGGGACCGCAGCGCGAGCGCCCCCGCCGCCGCCGTCACCGCGAGCTGGGCCACGAAGACCGCACCGGGCGGCAGGCCCAGGGCCACGGGGGCGGTGAACAGTCCCGCCCAGCCCAGGGCCACCGACACCGCCGACGCGGCCGCCCCGTGCGGCTCCGGCAGCGTCCGGACCAGCCACCACGCGGCCGCCGCCGTCAGCAGCAGCGCCACCAGCGGCGCCGGACCCGGCCCGTCCGCGGCCGGGGTGGGCGTCGTCACCGACCACACCTCCTCCAGCACCCGCAGCCGCCCCGCCAGCACCGTCGCCGCCCACGACACGCCCCAGAGCGCCGACAGGGCCGCCACCCCCGCACCGGCCCAGGCGAGGCCGGTCCGGACCGGAGCCGGGAGCGCGGGGAGCCGTACCGTCCCTAGCAGCGCCAGCGCCGCCACCAGGTACGCCACCGCAGCCCAGGACGGATCCACCTCCGGAGCCACCGGACCGCCGACCGCCGCCACGGCCGCGACGCCGCCCGCCGCGGCGAAGGCCGCCCGCCCCTCCGGACGCCACGCCACCGCCACGCCCACCGCGGCCGTCGCCGCCAGCAGCGCCGACGCGGCCAGGACCGATGAGGCCGTTCCCGTCGCCGCCCGGGCCACCGATTCCGAGAGCCCCGTCAGCAGCGCCGCCCCGCCCGTCACCGAACCCGCCGCAGCGGCCCAGACCGTCCACCGGCCCGGCCGCACCAGCGCGAGCAGCGCGTCCAGCGCCGCCGTGGCCAGCAGCGCCCAGCCCAGGCCGGGTCCGCCGGACCCGGCCGCGAGCGCCGCGAGCGGCAGCGGCAGCTGCGCCGTGAGGAGCGCCGCCGGGAGCGGAAGGCGCAGCCGCGTCAAGGCCCGCCCGTACCCGGCCCACAGCGCCGCCAGCGCCGCGGCCGCACCGGCCGCGTACGCCGCGCCGTCGGTGTCCGGCATGCCGACCGCGTACAGCGCGTACGCGTCCAGCACCGTCAGCAACAGGCCGACCGCGCCCACCGCCTCGGCCGTCGACCGAAGGCCCCGGCGCAGCAGCAGCGCGGGCGCGGCGAGCGCCGCCGCCGTCACCGCGGTGAGAACGCCGCTGCGTCCCGCGATGCCCAGAGAGCCCCAGCTGAGGAGGGTGAACGCCAGCGCCGCCACCGCCAGCAGGACGGCTCCCAGGGCCAGCAGCACGTTCTGCGCACCCGGCGCCGAGGCCTCCCTCGGGGGCCTCGGCCCGGCCGGAGCCGCCGCAACGCCCCAGGCGAGGGGGGCCTGCCCGCGCAGCAGCCACTCCCGCCTGCTCAGCAGGTGGTGGCGCCGGGCGTCGAGTTGGAACAGTTCGCGGTCGATGAGCGTGAGCTCCTCGGCCGGCGGCAGGGGTATCTCCATGGCCGGATTGTGCCCCTGGGCGCGGGTCCGGGGCATGGGCGGGAGTACTCATCTCGGTGCGAGTTCCGCCTGAGTACGACGTGCGGTCCCCCTTCGCCCGCCAGACTCGGTCCATGGACCCGAGCAACCGCCGTGCCCGCGCCGTGGATTCACGCACCGGCGCCCCCCGCCGTACCCCCGCACGCGGCCGCGACCCCCGCGGCGCGACTCCCCCCGGCTCCCGCGGCAGCCGTGCCCGCGAGCGCTGGACCCGCTACCGCTTCCGCAGCGTGTGGGACCTCGCCGCTCCCGCCCCCCGCGTCTACGCCGTCCTGGAACGTGCCGAGGACTACTCCCTGTGGTGGCCCCAGATCCGCGCCGTCGCGCCCGCCGGGGACGCCGGCGGCGGCGTCGCCCTCATCCGCTCCGCGCTCCCGTTCACCCTGCGCGTGAGCGCCGACGAACTGCTGCGCGATCCCGCGCGCGGGATCCTGGAGGTCGCCCTGCACGGCGACCTGGAGGGCTGGGCGCGCTGGACCGTCCGGCCGCGGCGCGGCGGCGCGCGGGCCCTGTACGAGCAGGAGGTCGAGGTCCGCCGGCCCCTCATGCGGTGGCTCTCGCTGCCCGGGCGGCCGGTGTTCCGGCTCAACCACCGCCTGATGATGAGGGCCGGACGGCGCGGACTCGCCGCCCGTCTGGCAGCCGGAACGGAAGCGGTTTGAACCAGCCCCGAGCCTTCTGTATTGTTCACTCCGTTCCCGGGCGATTAGCTCAGCGGGAGAGCACTTCGTTCACACCGAAGGGGTCACTGGTTCGATCCCAGTATCGCCCACCGGGACAGGCCGGTCCGTCTGCTGACGGACCGGCCTTCCGCATGTCCGGGGCCGCTGCGCAGGGGCCCGCCCGGGTGCGCCCCCGCTACGCCGCGGCGCCGAGCTCCGGCCGCAGCGGCCAGTGCGGATCCACCGGCTCCGGGGTGCCCTGCCGCGCGAACCACGCCTGCAGCCCGCGCGCCTGCGCCGCGTGCCACACCTGCTGCAACGTGTGCAGTTCCGCCGGGGACAGCCGCTCCAGCCGTCCCGAGAACCGCCGGCCCACCGCGCGGACGAGCTCCAGCGAGGCCAGCGCGTCCGCCGCCGCGTCGTGCGCCGCCTCCAGCTCTATCCCGTAGTGCGCGCACAGGTCCGTCAGCGTCCGCCGCCCCTTGCGGTAGCGGTCCAGATGCTTGTCCAGGACCCTCGGATCCAGCACCGTCAGCGGCCTGTTGTCCAGGTACCGCGCGAGCGAGGACGCCCGGTGCCGGCGCAACTCCCGGTCCAGCAGCGTCAGATCGAACGGCGCGTTCATCACCACCACCGGCCGGCCCGCCACCTGCTGCTCCCCGAGCGCGCGGGCTATCTCCTCCACCACCGGCGCGGGCCAACGGCCGTTGCGCTGGAGGTGGTCGTCGGTCAGACCGTGTACTTCCGTGGCCCCCGGCGGTACCGGGACGCCGGGATTGACCAGCCAGCGCGTGGAGCGGACCCGGCCGCCCGCGCACTCCTGCACGATGAGGGCGGCGGACACGATCCTGTCCTGCTCCACGTCCACCCCGGTGGTCTCCGTGTCGAACGCGGCCAACGGGCCCTCGTACCAGCGTGTCATGGCGAACTCCTCGTCACCCGTCGGCAGATGGGATGCGCTCGGGCGCCTGCGGCCCGGGGCCCGCCACCCTTGCCCGAATCGGTGATACCCGGGCTCTTTGCCCCGTACGCCGTTTGCGGGGAGCCGACTGCGGAGACAACTCCAGTGGGGGACCGCACACATGACCGGTCGTCAACCCCGACACCCTGACACGGAGCCGAGACGGGCCCGACACGGCCCGATCCCGGCAGTGCCCGGAAGGCATGGGGAGCCGGCCATGGCGCTCGCGCAGCCCGAACCGGGCGGGGTGCTGGCGGGGCAGATCGCACCGCGGACCGACCCGCGGGGCGGACCGCTGCGCGGCACGCTCGCCACCACCGCCTGCATGGAGACCCTCCAGGTGGGATACCTGCACGCCGTCGCCGCCGCGGCCGGCTGCTCCCTGTCCCAGCCCTTTCCCGACAACGGCATCGACTGGCACGTCAGCCACGGGGCGCCCGAGCACGTCGTCGACGACGAGGTGACCGTCAAGGTGCAGCTGAAGGCGACCTACCAGGTACCGCCCAGCCCGGCCGGGCCGACCTTCGGCTTCACCCTCGACAACGAGCACCTCGTGAAACTCGCCCGCAGCCCCGTCGCCGTGCACAAGATCCTCGTCGTGATGCTCGTCCCGCGGGAACGCGACCAGTGGCTGAGCGCCGGCCACGACCGGCTCGACCTGCGGCACTGCTGCTACTGGACCAATCTGGCCGGGCACCCCGTGACCGGCCGGCGCCGGACCACCGTACGGATCCCGACCACGCGGATCTTCGACGACCGGGCACTGTGCGAGATCATGACCCGGGTCGGGTCGGGAGGGACACCCTGATGAACTGGCAGTCGAGGCACCTGGAGCCGCTCTCGTCCCCGGAGCCGGCCGCCGGCGCCCCCGATCCCGCGCAGGTCGATCCGCTCGTGCTCGGCGCCCTGCTGCACCGGCACGGCTGGCTGCGCCGCGGCGGCGCGGCCGGGCGGTACGGGCGCTGGACCCCGCCCGCGCCCCACGCGACGACGGGCAGCGGCGCCACCAGCCTCCTCGTCCCCGAGAGCCGCGCCTTCCCCGACTGCGCCGACCTCCTCGAAGAGGCCCTCACCGCGCTCTCGCGCAGCGCCGTGCCCTCGGCCCGCGAGGTGCTCTACGGGCTCAGCGTGCCGAGCGACGAGATCCGCTGGGACCGCGAGATCGCACGCATGGCCTACGGAATCCAGGGCGAGGCCGACTGGACCGTGCAGGAGCAGCTGCGCTCGGCCGCCCGTCAGCTGCTCCTCGCCGGGGCGCTGGCCGACCGGGCCCGCGCCGGGTACTACGGCGCCCGGCACCGGGGCCAGGCCGAGCGGGCCCTGGACGGGGTGCTCGTGGGGCCGGCCCCGGGCGGGCGGCGGCTCACCGCCTACGTGCCCGTCGACGGCGGCCGCGGCCCGGTGACCCGGCTGCACCACGCACTGCACGCCGCCCGCGAGGCCGTGGACTACCGGCGGGCCACCGGCGGCATGGAGGCCTTCGACGCCGCCGTGGAGGCCGGTGTCAGCCGGGAGCTCGCCGACGCGCTCATCGCGCTGGTCCGCGGCACGGAGGGAGCCCGCGTCACCCTCGCCTGGTCCCCGGCTGCGGGTGTCCCGGCGGGATGTGCGGCCCGGCCGGAGCCGGTGGAGTTCTCCCCGGGGGACCTTCCCGTGCTCAGGGAGGCGGCCGCGCGCTACACGCGGGACGAGCCGGCGGTGCCGGTCCGGGTCGCGGGCGCCGTGGTCCGGATGCGGCGCGCGGCGCCCGGCGGCGGGGGCACGGTCCGGCTGCGGGTGCTGGCGGGGGCGGAGATCCCGTACATCCGGGTGGTGCTCGACGAGGAGTCCTACCGGGTGGCGGGCCACGCGCACCTGGTGGGGCTGCCGGTCCGGGTCAGCGGGCAGCTGCAGCGGCGCGGCGGCTTCCGGCGCCTGACGGAAGCGTCGGACGTCACTCCGGTACCGCTGGACGAGGTCGAGCGGGACCGCCTCATGAAGTCCCTGGACGGCGACGAACCGGTGGACGCGTCGGAGGTCCTCCCCTCGGACGACTGAGCCGGGCCCCCGGCCGGGGCGGCCCCCGGGGAACGGCGGGAGGGCGGGCGGGGGACGGCCCCGGGCGGGGAAGCCGCAACCGTTGCGCGGCGGAGCCACCGCGCTCGGTACGATTCAGGCGCGCAGTGTCCGCTCGCGCACCCCCTGAGTCAGGAGAGACCGGTGTCAGACGTCCGTGTGTTCATCCAACGCGATTCCGAGCGGGACGAGCGCGTGGTGGCCACGGGCACTACGGCGGCGGAGCTCTTCGCCGGCGAGCGCACCATCGTCGCCGCGCGCATCGAAGGTGAGCTGAAGGACCTCTCGTACGAGGTGCGGGACGGCGAGAGCGTCGAGCCGGTGGAGATCTCCTCCGAGGACGGCCTGAACATCCTGCGCCACTCGACCGCGCACGTCATGGCGCAGGCCGTGCAGGAGCTCTTCCCCGAGGCCAAGCTGGGCATCGGCCCGCCGGTCCGGGACGGCTTCTACTACGACTTCGACGTCGCGAGGCCCTTCACCCCCGATGACCTCAAGGCCATCGAGAAGAAGATGCAGGAGATCCAGAAGCGCGGCCAGAGGTTCGCCCGCCGCGTGGTCACCGACGACGCGGCCCGCGAGGAGCTCGCGGCCGAGCCGTACAAGCTTGAGCTCATCGGCCTCAAGGGCTCCGCCGCGACCGCGGACGACGGCGCGAACGTCGAGGTGGGCGGCGGCGAGCTGACCATCTACGACAACATCGACGCGAAGAGCGGGGACGTGTCCTGGTCGGACCTGTGCCGCGGCCCGCACCTGCCCACCACCCGCAACATCCCGGCGTTCAAGCTCATGCGCAACGCCGCCGCCTACTGGCGCGGCAGCGAGAAGAACCCGATGCTCCAGCGCATCTACGGCACCGCGTGGCCGTCGAAGGACGAGCTGAAGGCCCACCTCGACTTCCTCGCCGAGGCCGAGAAGCGCGACCACCGCAAGCTCGGCACCGAGCTCGACCTGTTCTCCGTGCAGGACGAGATCGGCTCCGGCCTCGCCGTCTTCCACCCGCGGGGCGGCGTCATCCGCCGCACGATGGAGGACTACTCGCGCAAGCGGCACGAGGAAGAGGGCTACGAGTTCGTCTACACCCCGCACGCCACCAAGGGCACGCTCTTCGAGAAGAGCGGGCACCTGGACTGGTACGCGGAGGGCATGTACCCCCCCATGCAGCTCGACGGTGGTACCGACTACTACCTCAAGCCCATGAACTGCCCGATGCACAACCTGATCTTCGACGCGCGCGGCCGCTCCTACCGTGAACTGCCGCTGCGCCTCTTCGAGTTCGGCACCGTGTACCGGTACGAGAAGTCCGGTGTGGTGCACGGACTGACCCGCTCGCGCGGTTTCACCCAGGACGACGCGCACATCTACTGCACCAAGGAGCAGATGGCGGAGGAGCTCGACCGCACCCTGACCTTCGTGCTGAACCTGCTCCGCGACTACGGTCTGACCGACTTCTACCTCGAGCTGTCGACCAAGGACCCGGAGAAGTTCGTCGGCTCGGACGAGGTCTGGGAAGAGGCCACCGCGACCCTGCAGAAGGTGGCCGAGAAGCAGGGCCTCCCGCTGGTCCCGGACCCGGGCGGCGCCGCGTTCTACGGCCCGAAGATCTCGGTCCAGTGCCGCGACGCGATCGGCCGCACCTGGCAGATGTCGACCGTGCAGCTCGACTTCAACCTCCCGGAGCGCTTCAACCTGGAGTACACCGGCCCGGACGGCACCAAGCAGCGGCCGGTCATGATCCACCGCGCCCTGTTCGGTTCCATCGAGCGGTTCTTCGCCGTGCTGCTGGAGCACTACGCGGGCGTCATGCCGCCGTGGCTCGCCCCGGTCCAGGCGGTCGGCATCCCGATCGGCGACTCGCACATCGAGTACCTGCAGGAGTTCGCCGCCGAGGCGAAGAAGAAGGGCCTGCGCGTCGAGGTGGACTCCTCGTCCGACCGCATGCAGAAGAAGATCCGCAACCAGCAGAAGCTCAAGGTCCCCTTCATGATCATCGTCGGTGACGAGGACATGGCCGCGGGCACCGTCTCCTTCCGCTACCGCGACGGCTCGCAGGAGAACGGCGTCCCGCGCGACCAGGCGCTGGCCAAGCTCGTCGACGTGGTGGAGCGCCGCGTGCAGGTGTGATCCGGTCCCCGCACGGGCGGGGAGACCGGCAGGAGCCCCCGGGGAACCTCAGTTCCCCGGGGGCTCCTCCTCGTCCTCCCGCCGGAAGGCCTGGAGCATCCAGGCCGAGAACGAACCCGTCACCGCGCCCAGCAGGGCCAGCCCGCCCGCCATCATGAACACCGCGATGATCCGGCCGCCCGGCGTCACCGGGGTCATGTCCCCGTAGCCCACCGTCGTCAGCGTCTCGCACACCCACCACACCGCGTCCCCGAGGGTGAGGATCGTGGCCCCCGGGGCCAGGCGTTCGAAGTGGTGGACCCCGAGGGCGCCCGCGAAGCCGAGCAGCCCGGCCGACAGTCCGGCGTACGACATCACGCGCGCGTACAGGTTCCGGCGCGGGCGGTTGCACCGGGCCTGGACGGCGTCGTGGACCTTGACCATGCGCAGCGGCCGCAGCAGCGGCAGCAGCACGATCAGGGTGTCCAGGACGTGCAGGCGGACGAAGCGCGGGGGCCGCATGCCGCTCAGGGCCACCCGGGCCACGTAGTCCACGACGAAGCACAACCAGGTCAGCGCCACGAGGCCGACGCCGACGGCCCGTACGAGGGGGTGCACGTCGTAGGCCATGACGGCGACCGTGAAACCGGTGAGGAAGAGCAGGGAAGCGAAGAACAGCGGCAGTTCGGTCCGGCGTTCCCAGGCCTGGTCGCGGGGCTCGGATGGATCGGGCATGGGCTCAGCATCGCGGCCCCGCCGGCGGTCTTCGCCCCGGCGACACGCCGTACGGGGGCAAGGTCATATGCTGCATCCCATGACGATTGAGCCGGAGCAGCAGATCGGTGTGGGCACGCAGGACGCGTTCCAGCGTCTGTGGACGCCCCACCGGATGGCCTACATCCAGGGGGAGAACAAGCCGACCGGGCCGGAAGCCGGGGACGGCTGCCCCTTCTGCGGGATTCCGGAGATGTCCGACCAGGACGGGCTGGTCGTGGCCCGGGGCGAGCACGTCTACGCCGTGCTCAACCTCTACCCGTACAACGGCGGCCACCTGATGGTCGTCCCGTACCGGCACGTCGCCGACTACACGGACCTGGACGCGGCCGAGACGGTCGAGCTGGCGGACCTCACGAAGCGGGCGATGATCGCGCTGCGCAAGGCCTCCGGGGCGCACGGGTTCAACATCGGGATGAACCAGGGACAGGCCGCCGGGGCCGGCATCGCCGCGCACCTGCACCAGCACATCGTGCCCCGCTGGGGCGGGGACACGAACTTCATGCCGGTCGTGGGCCACACCAAGGTGCTGCCCCAACTCCTCGCGGACACCCGTCAGATGCTCGCGGACGCCTGGCCGGTCGGCTAGCTCCGGCTCTCGCTCCGGCCCGGCCGGCCGGCAGGGGGCCGCCGGGCCGCCGCCCCGCCGGCGGGGCAGCGGGACCGGCTCCCCCGGTCCGCCGGGCCGGTCCTCAGGCGTCGTAGACGTCCGCCTTGCGCGGGGCCGCGTCCTGGACCATGCCGCTGATGATCGACGAGCGGTTCGTGAAGCGGTCGATGTCCACGCCGTTCTCGTCCAGGACCCGCATCGCGGCGGTGTGCACCGCCCGCAGGACGGGGGTCGCGGCGCGCATCGCGTCGTCCGCCATGAAGCGGTGGCGCCAGGGCTGACCGGCCCAGACGTGCCGGACGCCGAAGGGCTCGGGCAGGACGAGCTTGCCGCCGAGGAAGTCGAGGAGCGGCGGGTACCAGGTGAACGGTGCCCGCACGGTGAGGCGGACGACCTCGTTCGTGTCGACCAGGGCCAGCTTGCGCTCCACGGTCTCCCAGAACCGTACGGACTTCGCCACCTCGACCACCGGGGCGGTCGACTTGGTGGTGAACAGGCCGTCCACGGGGCCCAGCGCGTGGCCGGTGACCTCCACCCGCAGCGTCTTGTAGAGCACGGTGACCGTGACCAGCATGGTGATGACGAGCTGGCCGTCCCAGAGCGGGTACTGGATGCCGAGGTAGTGCCGGTTGCCCGCGCTGAACTGCTGTTCGTTGCAGATCCGGGTGATCTCGTGCGGCTTGACGAGGAAGGTGTCCACGTCCGCTCCGGTGGGGCGGGCGACCTCCTTGGCGCCCTCGCCGACCGGCGTGACGATCCAGTGCATGATCGAGGCGGGCGGGAGCCCTCCGGTGTGCAGGGGGCCGCGCTCCAGCTTGCGCAGCTGGGTGTCGATCGCGCGTATGACGTCCCAGCTGCGGAAGGGGTGGATCTCCGCGCCCTCGGTCTTGGGGGCGAGCTCCTCGGCCATCTGCCAGCTGGCCCAGCGCGTGCCCATACCGAGAATGCCCTTGGGCCCGGCGTAGAAGACCGAGTTGCTGCGGTCCTCGGCGGTCAGCTTGGCCAGGGAGTGGCGCAGGTCCTCGCGGGCCTTCTCGTCGGGGTTGCCGGGAACGGCCTCGGGGATCTTGGCGGCGACGCCGCCGCCGGAGAGGAGGCCGTCCCAGCGGGAGCGCAGGTCCGCGGCGGTGGCCTCGCAGATCCGGCGGGCGAAGTACCAGCCGAGGGCCGGGGCGATGACCATGGCGCGGACGTAGAGACCGAGGACGCCGGTCACCGGGAGCCGGAACATCAGGACGGCCGCCACGACGGCGACACCCACGAGGAGGGCCGTGCCCATCCAGGAGGCGCGCTTGCCCTCGGAGGAGGCCAGGAGCCTGCGGGCCCAGAAGAGGCCGAGCCACAGCAGGAGCCCGGGGAGGAACACGAGCCCGCAGACGAGCATGATCCAGCGGAGCTTGCGGTCGCGTTCCTTGCGGATGCGTGAGGCCGCCAGGCAGTGCTCGACCACGGTCTGCGGGTCGGCACCGAACGACTGGATCAGGGGTTTGCGGGTCGGCGGGAGGGTGCGGGCCTCGACGGCGCGGCAGAAGGCCTCGCCCAGGCTGGGTTCGAAGAGGGAGATCTTGCCGGGTTTGACGACCGACTCGTGGTACTCGTTGTTGGCCTTGAGTATGGATTTCAGCTCGCTGTCGCGTCCGCCGTCCCGGTAGGCGGCGGAGGCCAGGGCGTTCGTCGCGGCGGTCTGCCCGCCGCCCCCCTGGAGCGGGATCTGCGCTCCGGGCCTGAAGTCGAATCCGTCGTCCGCCACCGTTGCCCCCATCGCTGTGCGTCGTGCTCGTGTGCGGGCCTGCCCGCGCAGTCCGCGCCTGTCCACCCCACCGGTCGTGCGCGGCCTGGCGGTGGTCAGCCCGCCCGGTCGGTCCACCCGCCCGGCCCGTCCGCCTCACCGCGCGGACGAGCCTATCGGCGGATTCCTCCCCATGGTCATGGGACAGCCAAATACCGCCCACCGCAAGCGGGTTGGATGGGCGGTCGAAATGGCACTATGTCAATTTGCTTCCCTTATCAACCTTTTCACGTAGCTTGTCCGCGAGCTGCGGCGGCATCGGCTCGTGGCGCGCGTACGTACGGCTGAACCTGCCGGTGCCGTGCGACACGGAGCGCAGCTCGACGGCGTAGCGGCCGATCTCGATCTCGGGGATCTCGGCGATGACGCGGGTGCGGCCGGGGCCGGCCTGGTCGGTGCCGACGACGCGGCCGCGGCGTCCGGCGAGGTCGCTCATGACGGGTCCGACGTACTCGTCGGGGACGAGGACGGCGAGCTCCGCGACCGGTTCGAGGAGGTGCAGGGCGGCCTCGGCGGCGGCTTCGCGCAGGGCGAGGGCGCCGGCGGTCTGGAAGGCGGCGTCGGAGGAGTCCACCGAGTGGGCCTTGCCGTCGAGGAGGGTGACGCGCACGTCGACCAGCGGATACCCGGCCGATACGCCGCGAGCGGCCTGCGCCCGTACGCCCTTCTCGACGGACGGGATGAACTGGCGGGGGACGGCTCCGCCGACGACCTTGTCGACGAACTCGATGCCGCTGCCGGGCGGCAGCGGCTCGACCGCGATCTCGCAGATGGCGAACTGGCCGTGCCCGCCGGACTGTTTGACGTGGCGGCCGCGGCCGGCGGCCTTGGCGCCGAAGGTCTCGCGGAGGCTGACCAGGTGGGGGACGGCGTCGACCTGGACCCCGTAGCGGGTGCGCAGCCGTTCGAGGGTGACGTCCTGGTGGGCCTCGCCGAGACACCACAGGACGAGCTGGTGGGTGTGCGGGTTCTGTTCGAGCCGCATGGTGGGATCTTCGGCGACGAGCCGGGCCAGGCCCTGGGAGAGCTTGTCCTCGTCGGCCTTGCTGTGGGCCTCGATGGCGAGGGGGAGCAGCGGGTCGGGCATGGACCAGGCGTCCATGAGAAGGGGGCGGTCCTTGGCGGAGAGGGTGTCACCGGTCTCGGCCCGGGTGAGTTTGGCCACGCAGGCCAGATCCCCGGCGATGCACTGGGCGAGGGTGCGCTGCTGCTTCCCGAAGGGGGAGGTGAGGGCCCCGACGCGTTCGTCGACGTCGTGGTCCTCGTGGCCGCGGTCGGCCAGCCCGTGCCCGCTGACGTGGACGGTCTCGTCGGGGCGCAGGGTGCCGGAGAAGACGCGGACGAGGGAGACGCGGCCGACGTAGGGGTCCGAGGAGGTCTTGACGACCTCGGCGACGAGGGGCCCGTCGGGGTCGCAGGTCAGGGCGGGACGGGCGGCGCCGTCGGGGGCGGTGACGGTGACGGGGGCGCGCTCCAAGGGGGTGGGGAAGCCGCCGGTGATCAGTTCGAGGAGTTCCACGGTGCCGAGGCCCTTGGAGGCGCCGTCGGCGGCGGGGGCGGCCATCAGGACGGGATGGAAGGTGCCGCGGGCGACGGCGCGCTCCAGGTCCTCCACGAGCGTCTCCACGTCGATGTCCTCGCCCGCGAGGTAGCGGTCCATGAGGGTCTCGTCCTCGCTCTCGGCGATGATCCCCTCGATCAGGCGGGCGCGGGCCTCGGTGATGAGGTCCAGCTCGGCGGGGTCCGGGTCGCGCTCGACGCGGTCCCCGGAGGTGTAGTCGTAGACGCGCCCCGAGAGCAGGCCGAGCAGGCCGGCGACCGGGGCGTGCCCGTCGTGGCCGGCGGGGCCGTGCAGGGGGAGGTAGAGCGGGCGGACGGCGTCGGGATCGTCGGCGCCGAAGGCGTCGCCGCAGACACCCGTCATCTGGGTGTAGTCGGCGCGGGCGGCCTCGAGGTGGGTGACGACGATGGCGCGCGGCATGCCGACGGCGGCGCACTCGTCCCAGACCATGCGGGTGGCGCCGGTGAGGCCGTCGCCGTCCTCGGCGGCCGAGACGACGAAGAGGGCGGCATCGGCGGCGCGCAGGCCGGCCCGCAGTTCCCCGACGAAGTCGGCGTATCCGGGGGTGTCGAGAATGTTGATCTTGACTCCGGCCCACTCGACGGGGACCAGGGAGAGCTGGACCGAGCGCTGGCGCCGGTGCTCGATCTCGTCGTAGTCGGAGACGGTGGCGCCGTCCTCGACGCGGCCGGCCCGTTTCACGGCGCCGGCGGTCAGGGCCAGGGCCTCGACCAGGGTGGTCTTGCCGGATCCGCTGTGGCCGACCAGCACGACGTTCCGTACGGAGCCGGGACGGTCGGCCGTCAGTGCCCTGCCGGCGGCCCCGGCTTGGTGTGATGTCGCTCCCATGGTGCTCGTGCCTCCCGGTTGGAGAGGAAATGGGCTCCTTCGAGCTTTGCACCGCCGTCACACTGCGTCCATACGTCGTACGGCGGCCGCTCGGGCAGGCGGCCGGCAGGCCCCCGGCGGGCGTCCGGGACGCCCCGCGGGGCCCGGGAACGGCTTACGTGGTGTGAACCGGTGGGTGCGTTGCGCTGACGGGCCGGGGCGCTGGCTACGATGGGCCAGCCGGTGGCCGTGGTGGCCGTGCGGCCCAGCGACCCTCCGGGAAGGCCATGCTGAACAAGTACGCGCGTGCATTCTTCACGCGTGTTCTCACGCCATTCGCCGCTTTTCTGCTCAGGCTGGGAGTGAGTCCCGACGCGGTCACCCTCGTCGGCACGGCCGGAGTGGTGGCGGGAGCACTGGTCTTCTTCCCCATGGGCGAGTTCTTCTGGGGCACGATCACCATCACGCTCTTCGTCTTCTCCGACCTGGTGGACGGGAACATGGCCCGCCAGGCCGGCGTCTCGAGCCGTTGGGGGGCGTTCCTCGACTCCACGCTCGACCGGGTCGCGGACGCGGCGATCTTCGGCGGGCTCGCGCTCTGGTACGCGGGCTCCGGGAACGACAACGCCCTCTGCGCCGTCGCGATCTTCTGCCTGGCCAGCGGGCAGGTGGTCTCGTACACCAAGGCGCGCGGTGAGTCGATCGGGCTGCCGGTGGCCGTCAACGGGCTCATCGAGCGGGCCGAACGGCTCGTGATCACGCTGGTCGCGGCCGGTCTGTCCGGGCTGGAGACCTTCGGAGCGCCCTCGTGGATCGGCGTGCTGCTGCCGATCGCGCTGTGGGTCGTCGCCGCGGGCTCGCTCGTGACGCTGATCCAGCGGGTGGTCACCGTACGGCGCGAGTCGGCGGAGGCCGACGCGGCCGCTGCCGCCGCCGCGGGGGCCGGCGCCCCCGGCGGCCCCGTCACCCCTCCGGAAGGCGGTACGGCCTGATGGGCACGGCACAGGACAAGCTCGTCGACGGGCTCTACGGACTCGGCTGGGCCGGGGTCAAGAAGCTGCCCGAGCCCGCGGCGGCGGCCCTCGGACGCCGGATCGCGGACTTCACCTGGAAGCGGCGCGGCAAGAGCGTGCTGCGGCTGGAGTCGAATCTGGCCCGGGTGGTGCCGGACGCGACGCCGGAGCGGCTGCGCGAGCTGTCGCACGCGGGCATGCGCTCGTACATGCGGTACTGGATGGAGTCCTTCCGCCTGCCCACCCTGCCCAAGGAACGTTTCGGCGTCGACGTCGAGATGAAGGACGACCACATCCTGCGCGAGGCCCTGGCCACCGGCCGGGGAGTCGTCGTCGCCCTGCCCCACCTGGCCAACTGGGACCTCGCCGGCGCCTGGGCCACCACCCACATCGGGGTCCCGTTCACCACCGTCGCCGAGCGGCTCAAGCCGGAGACCCTCTACGACCGCTTCGTCGCCTACCGCGAGAGCCTGGGCATGGAGGTGCTCCCGCACAACGGCGGCGCCGCCTTCGGCACGCTCGCGCGCCGGCTGCGCTCCGGCGGCCTGGTCTGCCTGGTCGCCGACCGCGACCTGTCGGCGTCCGGGGTGGAAGTGGACTTCTTCGGCTCGGCCGCGCGCATGCCGGCCGGGCCGGCGCTGCTCGCGCAGCAGACGGGCGCGGTACTGCTGCCCGCCACGCTGTACTACGGGAAAGCACCGAAGATGTACGGCCGGATCCACTCCCCGGTGGAGGTGCCCGCGAAGGGGACCCGGCAGGAGAAGACGGGCATCATGACCCAGGCGGTCGCCGACGCCTTCGCGCAGGGGATCGCCGAACATCCGGAGGACTGGCACATGCTGCAGCGGCTGTGGACCGAGGACCTGGAGGCCGCGGGCCGGCCCGGGGGGCCGTCCGCGTGAAGATCGGCATCGTCTGCCCCTACTCGTGGGACGTGCCGGGCGGCGTCCAGTTCCACATCCGTGACCTGGCGGAACACCTGATCGGCCTCGGCCACGAGGTGTCCGTCCTGGCCCCGGCGGACGACGAGACCCCGCTGCCGCCCTACGTGGTCTCGGCGGGGCGGGCGGTGCCCGTGCCGTACAACGGATCGGTCGCCCGGCTGAACTTCGGCTTCTTGTCGGCGGCGCGGGTGCGGCGCTGGCTGCACGACGGCGTCTTCGACGTGGTCCACATCCACGAGCCGACCTCGCCCTCCCTGGGACTGCTGACCTGCTGGGCGGCGCAGGGCCCGATCGTGGCCACCTTCCACACCTCCAACCCGCGCTCGCGGGCGATGCTGGCGGCATACCCGATCCTCCAGCCGGCACTGGAGAAGATCAGCGCGCGGATCGCGGTGAGCGAGTACGCGCGGCGCACGCTCGTGGAGCACCTCGGTGGCGACGCCGTGGTGATCCCCAACGGCGTGGACGTGGACTTCTTCGCCAAGGCCGAGCCGAATCCCGCCTGGTCCGGCCAGACCCTCGGCTTCATCGGCCGCATCGACGAACCGCGCAAGGGCCTTCCCGTCCTCATGGCGGCCTTCCCCCGCATCGTGGAGCAGTGCCCGGACGTACGCCTCCTGGTGGCCGGCCGGGGCGACGAGGAGCAGGCGGTGGCCTCCCTGCCGGCCGAGCTCCGCAGCCGCGTGGAATTCCTGGGCATGGTCTCGGACGAGGACAAGGCGAGGCTGCTGCGCAGCGTCGACGTGTACGTGGCCCCGAACACCGGCGGCGAGAGCTTCGGGATCATCCTGGTCGAGGCCCTGTCGGCGGGGGCGACGGTCCTGGCCGCCGACCTGGACGCCTTCACCCAGGTCCTGGACCAGGGCGGGGCGGGCGGACTCTTCACGAACGAGGACCCCGCGTCCCTGGCCGCGGAGGCGACCGCCCTCCTGCGGGACCCCGCGCGCCGGGCGGAGCTGAGCGCGCGCGGCTCGGCACACGTACGGCGCTTCGACTGGTCGACGGTCGCGGCGGACATCCTGGCCGTCTACGAGACGGTGACGGACGGCGCGGCCGCGGTGGCCACCGACGAGCGCGTCCCCCTGCGCACCCGCCTGGGGCTGAGCCGCGACACGTAGTCCGGGCCGGCTGCCCGCAGGGCCACCCCGGGCGGCACCCGGCGGAAGACCCGGTGAAAGGTAGAGTCGCCGCCCGTGATCGAAACCCTTGTCTGGATTGCCCTGGCGCTCGGCGTCATCGGGGTCTACCTCAGCTGGACCGCCGGGCGGCTCGACCGGCTGCACTCGCGGATGGACGCCGCCCGCGCCGCACTCGACGCCCAGCTCGTCCGTCGCGCCTCCGTGGTGGTCGAGGTCGCCACCTCGGGGGTGCTGGACCCCGCGTCCGCCATCGTCCTGTACGAGGCCGCGCACGCCGCCCGGCAGGCCGAGGAGGAGCACCGCGAGGTCGCCGAGAGCGAGCTGAGCCAGGCGCTGCGGGCGGTGTTCGCGGACTCCGGAGCGGTCGAGGTGCTGAAGGCCGCCCCGGGCGGGGCGGAGGCGACCGAGGAGCTCGCGGCGGCGGTGCGCCGGGTGCCCATGGCGCGCCGGTTCCACAACGACGCCGTGCGCGCGGCCCGCGCCCTTCGCCGGCACCGCAAGGTCCGCTGGTTCCGGCTGGCGGGCCACGCGCCCTTCCCGCTGGCCTTCGAGATGGACGACGAGCCTCCGGCGGATCTCGCGGAACGGCCCTGAGGGTGCGACTTGTACCCAATGGCCAAATCGCGAGGAGCCACCGGCTGCACATTGGCCCTTGCAGTGGACTGGTCCAGAGGGTTTCCTCGGTCGAGTAGCAGGACCAGCAACACCGTTCCACCTGAATCTTCCTTTCGAGTGAGGTCAATCCGTGAGCACGCTTTCCCCCACCCCGCAGTCCGCTGACTCGGCGATCGGCACCTCCCGCGTGAAGCGCGGCATGGCCGAGCAGCTCAAGGGCGGCGTGATCATGGACGTGGTCAACGCCGAGCAGGCGAAGATCGCCGAAGACGCCGGCGCCGTGGCCGTCATGGCCCTGGAGCGGGTCCCCGCCGACATCCGCAAGGACGGCGGCGTCGCCCGGATGTCCGACCCCAACATGATCGAAGAGATCATCGAGGCCGTCTCCATCCCCGTCATGGCGAAGTCCCGCATCGGCCACTTCGTCGAGGCCCAGGTCCTCCAGTCCCTCGGCGTCGACTACATCGACGAGTCCGAGGTCCTGACCCCGGCCGACGAGGTCAACCACTCCGACAAGTGGGCGTTCACCACCCCCTTCGTCTGCGGTGCCACCAACCTGGGCGAGGCCCTGCGCCGCATCGCCGAAGGCGCGGCCATGATCCGCTCGAAGGGCGAGGCCGGCACCGGCAACGTCGTCGAGGCGGTCCGCCACCTGCGTCAGATCAAGAACGAGATCGCCCGCCTGCGCGGCTACGACAACAACGAGCTGTTCGCCGCCGCCAAGGACCTGCGCGCCCCGTACGAGCTGGTCAAGGAGGTCGCCGAGCTCGGCAAGCTCCCGGTCGTGCTGTTCTCCGCCGGTGGCGTCGCCACCCCCGCCGACGCCGCGCTGATGCGCCAGCTCGGTGCCGAGGGCGTCTTCGTCGGCTCCGGCATCTTCAAGTCGGGCGACCCGGCCAAGCGCGCCGCCGCCATCGTGAAGGCCACCACCTTCTACGACGACCCGAAGATCATCGCGGACGCCTCCCGCAACCTGGGCGAGGCCATGGTCGGCATCAACTGCGACACCCTCCCCGAGTCCGAGCGCTACGCCAACCGCGGCTGGTAGTCACTCATGACCACCCCCGTTATCGGTGTCCTGGCCCTCCAGGGCGATGTACGGGAGCACCTGATCGCCCTGGCCTCGGCTGACGCCGTGGCCAGGCCGGTCCGGCGCCCCGAGGAGCTCGCCGAGGTCGACGCGCTGGTGATCCCCGGCGGCGAGTCCACGACCATGTCGAAGCTGGCCGTCCTCTTCGGCATGCTGGAGCCGCTGCGCGAGCGCGTGCGGGCCGGGATGCCGGTCTACGGCACCTGCGCCGGCATGATCATGCTCGCGGACAAGCTCCTGGACGGACGCGAGGACCAGGAGACCCTGGGCGGCATCGACATGATCGTGCGCCGCAACGCCTTCGGGCGCCAGAACGAGTCCTTCGAGGCGCAGGTCGATTTCGCGGGCATAGGGGGCGGCCCCGTCGAGGGCGTCTTCATCCGCGCTCCCTGGGTGGAATCCGTCGGCGCCGCCGCCGAGGTGCTCGCCACGTACGACGGACACACCGTCGCCGTGCGCCAGGGAAACGTCCTCGCCACCTCCTTCCACCCCGAGCTCACGGGCGACGACCGCGTGCACGCGTACTTCGTCGACATGGTGCGCGCGGGGCTGTAACGGCGTCCCGGTAGGATCTGAGGCGAACACTGTTGGTGACGCGAAGGAGACAGGCAGATGTCCGGCCACTCTAAATGGGCTACGACGAAGCACAAGAAGGCCGTGGTTGACGCCAAGCGCGGCAAGCTCTTCGCGAAGCTGATCAAGAACATCGAGGTCGCGGCCCGTATGGGCGGCGCCGACATCGATGGCAACCCGACCCTCTTCGACGCCATCCAGAAGGCCAAGAAGAGCTCGGTCCCGAACAAGAACATCGACTCCGCGGTCAAGCGCGGCGGCGGCCTCGAGGCCGGCGGCGCGGACTACGAGACGATCATGTACGAAGGCTACGGCCCGAACGGCGTCGCGGTGCTCATCGAGTGCCTCACCGACAACCGCAACCGTGCCGCGTCCGACGTGCGTGTCGCCATGACCCGCAACGGCGGCTCGATGGCCGACCCGGGTTCGGTCTCGTACCTGTTCAACCGCAAGGGTGTCGTCCTCCTGCCCAAGGGCGCGCTTTCCGAGGACGACGTCCTGGAGACGGTGCTCGAGGCGGGTGCCGAAGAGGTCAACGACCTCGGTGAGAGCTTCGAGATCATCAGCGAGGCCACCGACATGGTCGCGGTCCGCACCGCGCTCCAGCAGGCGGGCATCGACTACGACTCGGCCGACTCCAACTTCCTGCCGACCATGCAGGTCGAGCTGGACGAGGAGGGCGCGCGCAAGATCTTCAAGCTGATCGACGCGCTGGAGGACAGCGACGACGTGCAGAACGTCTTCGCCAACTTCGACGTCTCGGACGAGGTCATGGAGAAGGTCGACGCCTGACCGAGGCGTGAACCGCGCACGGCGTCGGGCAGCGGGCCGACGGGGACACACCCCGTCGGCCCGCTGCTTTGTCAGTGCCACCCGATAACCTGCGAAGCTGCACGTACAGGAGAGCGAAGAAGGGGGCGGGGTGCGCGTACTCGGCGTTGACCCGGGGCTGACCCGATGCGGTGTCGGCGTGGTCGAGGGGGTGGCCGGCCGCCCCCTGACGATGCTGGGCGTCGGGGTCGTACGGACGCCCGCGGACGCGGAGTTGGGCCACCGGCTCGTCGCGATCGAGCGGGGCATCGAGATGTGGCTGGACGAGCACCGGCCCCAAGTCGTCGCCGTGGAACGGGTGTTCAGCCAGCACAACGTCAGCACGGTGATGGGCACCGCCCAGGCCAGTGCCGTCGCCATGCTGTGCGCGGCCCGGCGCGGCATACCGGTCGCCCTGCACACCCCGAGCGAGGTCAAGGCCGCCGTCACCGGCAGCGGCCGCGCCGACAAGGCGCAGGTCGGGGCCATGGTGACCAGGCTGCTGCGGCTGTCCGCCCCGCCCAGGCCCGCTGACGCCGCGGACGCCCTCGCCCTCGCCATCTGCCACATCTGGCGCGCCCCCGCCCAGAACCGTCTCCAGCAGGCCGTGGCGCAGCACGCCACCGCCCTGAAAGGCCGCACCTCATGATCGCCTTCGTCAGCGGCCCGGTCGCCGCGCTCGCCCCCGGCCTGGCCGTGATCGAGGTCGGGGGAGTGGGCATGGCCGTCCACTGCTCCCCGAACACCCTCGCCGGTCTACGGACCGGCGAGCCGGCCAGGCTGGCCACCTCCCTGGTCGTGCGGGAGGACTCGCTGACGCTGTACGGCTTCGCCGACGACGACGAGCGGCAGGTCTTCGAGCTGCTGCAGACCGCGAGCGGGGTCGGGCCGAAGCTCGCGCAGGCCATGCTGGCGGTGCACAGCCCGGACGCGCTGCGCGTCGCCGTGTCCGTGGGGGACGAGAAGGCGCTGATGGCCGTCTCCGGCATCGGGAAGAAGGGCGCGCAGAAACTGCTGCTCGACCTGAAGGACAAGCTGGGCGCGCCCCTGGGCTCGAGCGGGATGGTGGGAGCGCAGCGCGCCGCGGCCTCCGGTCCGGCGCCCTGGTCGGAGCAGCTGTCCGCGGCGCTGATCGGACTGGGCTACGCCTCCAGGGACGCGGACGAAGCGGTCTCCGCGGTGACCCCGCAGGCCGAGGCGGCCATTGCCGCGGGTGGCTCCGCACCCGTGCCGCAGCTCCTGCGCGCGGCCCTCCAGTCGCTGAACCGTGCCCGCTGAACCGTGCCCGCCGACCCGGGCCCGCTGACCCGTGCCCGCTGAACCGGGCCCGCCGACCCGTGCGGGGCGCCCGCCGGCCCCCTGGGCGGCGCCCGCCGACCTCCCGCGGGGCGTCGTCGCCGGGGCCGGCGCCACACCCCGGGCGGGCCCGCACCCCGGCAGTCGGCCCGCACGCACACCACCGCACGATCGAGAAGGCAGACTGACACCGTGAACTGGGATGACGAGAGCGACGACCGGATCGTCGCGGCCGCCGCGGACGGCGAGGACACCGCCGTCGAGGCGGCCCTGCGGCCCAAGGACCTCGGTGAGTTCGTCGGCCAGGAGAAGGTCCGCCAGCAGCTGGATCTCGTCCTGAAGGCGGCCCGCCAGCGTGGCGCCACCGCCGATCACGTCCTGCTGTCGGGCGCCCCGGGACTGGGGAAGACCACCCTGTCCATGATCATCGCAGCCGAGATGGGGGCTCCCATCCGGATCACCTCCGGCCCCGCCATCCAGCACGCCGGCGACCTCGCGGCCATCCTCTCCTCCCTCCAGGAGGGCGAGGTGCTCTTCCTCGACGAGATCCACCGCATGTCCCGGCCCGCCGAGGAGATGCTGTACATGGCCATGGAGGACTTCCGGGTCGACGTGATCGTCGGCAAGGGCCCTGGGGCGACCGCCATCCCGCTGGAGCTGCCCCCGTTCACTCTGGTGGGGGCCACCACCCGGGCCGGACTGCTGCCGCCCCCGCTGCGCGACCGCTTCGGTTTCACCGGCCACATGGAGTTCTACGCCCCCGAGGAGCTGGAGCGGGTCATCCACCGCTCCGCCCGCCTCCTCGACGTGGAGATCGACACGGCCGGCGCCGCCGAGATCGCCGGCCGCTCCCGCGGCACCCCGCGCATCGCCAACCGGCTGCTGCGCCGCGTCCGGGACTATGCGCAGGTCAGGGCCGACGGTGTGATCAACCGCGAAGTCGCCGGAACCGCCCTGAAGGTCTACGAGGTGGACGAGCGCGGCCTCGACCGGCTGGACCGGGCCGTCCTGGAGGCGCTGCTCAAGCTCTTCGGCGGGGGACCCGTGGGACTGTCGACCCTCGCGGTCGCCGTCGGCGAGGAGCGGGAGACCGTGGAAGAGGTGGCCGAGCCGTTCCTCGTGCGGGAAGGACTTCTCGCCAGGACCCCCCGGGGGCGGGTGGCGACCCCGGCCGCATGGGCTCACCTGGGGCTTGTTCCCCCGCAGCACGGCGGGAGCGGATCAAGCGGACAACAGGGCCTGTTCGGGACCTGACGGCGCGGACGTTCGCCTCGCCAGGAACTGCGGTGACATGCTGGGCGTTGTTCCATCGGTGCGGAACCGCCTAGACTCCGCCGATGCCGACCCTTACGGTCGGCGTACCCACCCCCCGTAGAAAAGGCCGTGCGCTCGCGCGGTCGATGCGAAGGACCTGCGTCCCGTGAATATCTCATTCCTCCTCCCCATCGTCCTGGCCGTCGGCGCCATGTTCCTGCTCACCCGCAGCCAGAAGAAGAGGCAGCAGCAGGCCGTGCAGATGCGTGACCAGATGGCGACGGGCTCCGGGGTCCGCACCATCGGCGGCATGTACGCCACGGTCAAGGAGATCGGCGAGGACACCGTCACCCTCGAGGTGGCCCCCGGCGTCCACGCCGTCTACGCCAAGAACGCCATCGGCGCGGTCCTGGACGACGCGGAGTACAACCGCATCGTCCACGGAACGACCGATGATCTGACCATCGACACGCCGGTCGTCCCGGACGACGCGTCCTCCCTGACCGAGGACGACGCCCCCAAGCTCGACCTCGGCAAGAAGGACGAGCCCAAGGCCGACGAGCCCGCGGCGGACGAGCCCAAGGGCGACGAGCCCAAGGACGGCAAGGCCGACGGCGACACCGGCGCCAAGTAGTACCGCGCCGGGGATCGAGAGGGGCGCCGGACCGGCAGCCCACGCGGTCCCCGCCAGCGACCCTTCTGCGGGGGGCAGGGGTCCCCACACACATTTCGTGGCCGTCCACGCGCTGACCCGGCGCGAGACGGTTGGACAGGGAGATACGACAAGGTGGCAGCACCGAAGAAGGGCCGGCGGCCCACGGGGGCTCAGGGGAGGCCGGGGCGCGCCCTGGCCTTCATCCTGATCGCGATGGTGGCGCTCACCGCGGGGATGTTCCTCACTGGTCAGACGACTCCGCGACTCGGCATCGACCTCGCCGGCGGTACGAGCATCACGCTCAAGGCCAAGAGCGAGCCCGGCAAGCCGGACGCGATCAACGAGACCAACATGAACACGGCGGTCGGCATCATCGAACGCCGCGTCAACGGTCTCGGCGTCTCGGAGGCCGAGGTCCAGACGCAGGGCAAAGACCACATCATCGTGAACATCCCCAAGGGGACGAACGAGCAGCAGGCGCGCGAGCAGGTCGGTACCACCGCCCAGCTCTTCTTCCGCCCCGTGCTCGCGATGGCTGACGGCGCCCCGGTCACCCCCGAAGCCAACGCGAGCGGCTCGCCGAGCCCCTCGGCGAGCGGTTCCGGATCTCCGTCCGCCGGTGCGCCCACCCCGTCGTCCAGCGCCACTTCCCAGGGCCGTGCGCTCAGCGAGGCCCTCAAGGCCCCGAGCGCCCCCTCTCCCTCGCCCTCGGCGAGCGAGTCGAAGAAGGCAGACGACAAGGCCGCCCCGTCCGCGTCGCCGTCCGCGCCGACCGCCGACCAGGCCGCCGCGGCCGACCTGCAGGCGAAGTTCGCCGCGCTGGACTGCAGCAACGAGGCACAGCGTGCCGCCGTCAGCAAGAACGTCAAGCCCGAGGACCCGACGCTCGCCTGTGGCAAGCGCGGCGAGGCCTGGGGCAAGTGGGTGCTCGGCCCGGCTCAGGTCAACGGCCAGGACGTGAAGGACGCCAAGGGCGTCATCGACCCGCAGCGCGGCATGTGGATCGTCACGATGCAGTTCACCGACAAGGGCGCCGACAAGTTCGCCAAGATCACCGGTGAGCTCGCCGCCAAGCAGAGCCCGCAGAACCAGTTCGCGATCGTCCTCGACGGCGAGGTCATCTCCGACCCGTCCGTCAGCCAGGCGCTGACCGGCGGCAACGCCGAGATCTCCGGCGGCTTCACCCAGCAGTCCGCGATGGACCTGGGCAACATGCTCTCGTACGGCGCCCTGCCGCTGTCCTTCCAGGAGGACAGCGTCACCACCGTCACCGCCGCGCTCGGTGGCGAGCAGCTGAAGGCCGGCCTCATCGCCGGCGCCATCGGCCTCGCCCTCGTCGTGATCTACCTGCTGGCGTACTACCGGGGCCTGGCGTTCGTCGCCATCATCAGCCTCATCGTCTCCGGCATCCTGACGTACACGATCATGGCGCTGCTCGGAAAGGGCATCGGCTTCGCGCTGAACCTGCCCGCCGTCTGCGGTGCGATCGTCGCGATCGGCATCACCGCGGACTCGTTCATCGTGTACTTCGAACGCATCCGGGACGAGATCCGCGAGGGCCGCACCCTGCGTCCGGCCGTCGAGCGCGCCTGGCCGCGCGCCCGGCGCACCATCCTGGTGTCCGACTTCGTGTCGTTCCTGGCCGCCGCGGTGCTGTTCATCGTCACCGTCGGCAAGGTGCAGGGCTTCGCCTTCACCCTGGGTCTGACGACCCTGCTCGACGTGGTCGTGGTGTTCCTCTTCACCAAGCCCGTCATGACGCTGCTGGCCCGTACGCGCTTCTTCGCCAGCGGTCACCCGTGGTCCGGACTGGACCCGAAGCGGCTGGGCGCCAAGCCGCCGCTGCGACGCTCGCGTCGCACCGGTTCCGGCGCGGCCGCCGCGACCACCGAAGCCCCCGTCGACGCAAAGGAGGCGTGAGAGATGTCGAAGCTCGGAGATCTCGGCGCCAAGCTGTACCGAGGTGAGGTCGGCTACGACTTCGTCGGCAAGCGCTTCGTCTGGTACGGCGTTTCCATCCTGATCACCATCACCGCGGTCGTGGCCCTGGCCGTTCAGGGCCTCAACATGGGCATCGAGTTCAAGGGCGGTGCCGTCTTCACCACCCCGAAGACGTCCGTCTCGGAGAGCCAGGCCCGCGAGGACGCGGAGAAGGCCTCCGGCCACGACGCGATCGTCCAGAAGCTCGGCACCGGCGGCCTGCGCATCCAGATCTCGGAGCTGGACACCGCCGCCGCCGCCGACGTGAAGGCCAAGCTCGCGGCCGACCTCAAGGTCGACGCCGCCCAGATCAACGCCGACCTGGTCGGCCCCAGCTGGGGCGAGCAGATCGCCAACAAGGCGTGGACCGGCCTCGGCGTCTTCATGGTCCTCGTGGTGATCTACCTGGCCATCGCCTTCGAGTGGCGGATGGCGATCGCGGCCCTGATCGCGCTGATCCACGACCTCACCATCACGGTCGGCGTGTACGCGCTGGTCGGATTCGAGGTCACGCCGGGCACGGTCATCGGTCTGCTGACCATCCTCGGTTACTCCCTCTACGACACCGTCGTCGTCTTCGACGGTCTCAAGGAGGGTTCGAAGGACATCACCAAGCAGACCCGCTGGACGTTCAGCGAGGTGGCCAACCGCAGCATCAACGGCACCCTGGTCCGCTCGATCAACACCACCGTCGTCGCGCTGCTCCCCGTCGGGGCGCTGCTCTTCATCGGCGGCGGCATCCTGGACGCCGGCATGCTGAACGACATCTCGCTGTCGCTGTTCGTCGGCCTCGCCGCCGGTGCGTACTCGTCGATCTTCATCGCGACCCCGCTGGTCGTGGACCTGAAGGAGCGCGAGCCGGCGATGAAGGCGCTGAAGAAGCGGGTGCTCGCGAAGCGGGCGGCCGCGGCGTCCAAGGGCGAGTCGCCCGAGGACGGCTACGGCGACGACGACGCCCCGCAGGTCGTGGCGCAGGGACGCTCGGGACGCCGCCGGTGACCGTGGAGCTGCCCACCGAGGTACGGGACCTGCTGCTCGGCCGGATCACGGACGTGGCGGACTACCCGCAGCCGGGAGTGATGTTCAAGGACATCACTCCGCTGCTGGCCGACCCGAAGGCGTTCGGCGCCCTGACGGACGCGCTGGTGGAACTGGCCGCGACGTACGGGGCGACGAAGATCGTCGGACTGGAAGCGCGGGGGTTCATCCTCGCGGCTCCGGTGGCCGTGCAGGCGGGCATCGGCTTCGTGCCGGTGCGCAAGGCCGGAAAGCTGCCGGGAGCGACGCTCCTGCAGTCCTACGACCTGGAATACGGGTCCGCGCAGATCGAGATCCACGCGGAGGCACTGGAGTCCGGTGACCGCGTGATGGTCATCGACGACGTGCTCGCCACCGGCGGTACCGCCGGGGCCTCGCTGGAGCTGATCCGGCGGGCGGGCGCGGAGGTCGCCGGGGTCGCGGTGCTGATGGAACTGTCGTTCCTGCCCGGCCGCGACCGGCTGGCCGGTCCCCTCGCGGGGGCTCCGCTGGACGCGCTGATCGTGGTCTGACCCCGTTCGTGCGAAGCGGCGGGCATCCGGGACGTCCCGGGTGCCCGCCGCTTCCGTGTACGCCGCCACCGCCGGGGCCGGCCCCGCACCCTGCACCCCGTACCCCGTACCCCGGACGCAGGCGGAGGGCTCGAGGGAACGGGGTGGGGGAACCATCGCTACCATGGGTTGTCCGGACCTGACCGGGGCACCGGATCCTCCCCCAGACTCCGTCCGGGGGACCCCCCGAGGAGCGCTCTTGCCAGACGAGGTCCAGCCAATCTCCGCCGCGCAGCCCGACCCGCAGGCCGAGCCGGCCGCCGCGGGCCCCGCCACGCCACCGCCGGCTCCCACGCCGCCGGCGGCCCCCGCGCCGCCGGTCAAGCCCGTGCCCGCGAAGTCGGCCGGGTCCTCCAACCGGGTACGCGCACGGCTGGCCCGCCTCGGCGTCCAGAAGTCCAACCCGTACAACCCGGTCCTGGAACCCCTCCTGCGCATAGTCCGCAGCAACGACCCGAAGATCGAGACGTCGACGCTGCGCCAGATCGAGCAGGCCTACCAGGTCGCCGAGCGCTGGCACCGCGGCCAGAAGCGCAAGAGCGGCGACCCGTACATCACCCACCCGCTCGCGGTGACGACCATCCTGGCCGAGCTCGGCATGGACCCGGCCACCCTGATGGCGGGGCTGCTCCACGACACCGTCGAGGACACCGAGTACGGGCTGGAGGACCTGCGGCGCGACTTCGGCGACGCGGTCGCCCTGCTCGTCGACGGCGTCACCAAACTCGACCGGGTCAAGTTCGGCGAGGCGGCCCAGGCCGAGACCGTCCGCAAGATGGTCGTGGCCATGGCCAAGGACCCCCGGGTCCTGGTCATCAAGCTCGCCGACCGCCTGCACAACATGCGCACCATGCGCTACCTCAAGCGGGAGAAGCAGGAGAAGAAGGCCCGCGAGACCCTCGAGATCTATGCCCCGCTGGCGCACCGGCTGGGCATGAACACCATCAAGTGGGAGCTCGAGGACCTCGCCTTCGCGATCCTCTACCCCAAGATGTACGACGAGATCGTGCGGCTGGTCGCCGAAAGGGCGCCCAAGCGCGACGAGTACCTCACCGTCGTCACCGACGAGGTGCAGGCCGACCTGCGGGCCGCACGCATCAAGGCCACCGTCACCGGGCGGCCCAAGCACTACTACAGCGTCTACCAGAAGATGATCGTCCGGGGCCGCGACTTCGCCGAGATCTACGACCTGGTCGGCATCCGGGTGCTGGTGGACACCGTCCGGGACTGCTACGCCGCCCTCGGCACCGTGCACGCGCGATGGAACCCGGTCCCCGGCCGGTTCAAGGACTACATCGCGATGCCCAAGTTCAACATGTACCAGTCGCTCCACACGACGGTCATCGGGCCCAGCGGCAAGCCGGTCGAGCTCCAGATCCGCACCTTCGACATGCACCGCCGCGCGGAGTACGGCATCGCCGCGCACTGGAAGTACAAGCAGCAGACCGTCGCCGGCGCCTCCAAGGTCCGCACCGACGTCCCGCAGGCCGCCAAGGGCAGCGCGGGCCACGACACAGTCAACGACATGGCCTGGCTGCGCCAGCTGCTGGACTGGCAGAAGGAGACCGAGGACCCGAGCGAGTTCCTCGACTCCCTGCGCTTCGACCTCTCGCGCAACGAGGTCTTCGTCTTCACGCCCAAGGGCGACGTCATAGCGCTGCCGGCCGGGGCCACCCCCGTCGACTTCGCGTACGCCGTCCACACCGAGGTCGGCCACCGCACGATAGGAGCGCGGGTCAACGGGCGGCTCGTACCGCTCGAATCGACCCTCGACAACGGCGACCTGGTCGAGGTCTTCACCTCCAAGGCCGAGGGCGCCGGTCCCTCCCGCGACTGGCTGGGCTTCGTCAAGTCGCCCCGGGCCCGCAACAAGATCCGCGCCTGGTTCTCCAAGGAGCGGCGCGAGGAGGCGATCGAGCACGGCAAGGACGCCATCGCGCGGGCCATGCGCAAGCAGAACCTGCCGATCCAGCGCATCCTGACCGGCGACTCCCTCGTCACCCTCGCGCACGAGATGCGCTACCCCGACATCTCCTCGCTCTACGCGGCGATCGGCGAGGGCCACGTGGCCGCGCAGGGCGTCGTGCAGAAGCTGGTGCAGGCGCTCGGCGGCGAGGACGCCGCCAACGAGGACCTCGAGGAGACCATCCCGCCGGCGCGCGGGCGCAAGCGGCGCGGCAACGCCGACCCCGGCGTGGTCGTCAAGGGCGTCGACGACGTGTGGGTCAAGCTGGCCCGCTGCTGCACCCCGGTGCCGGGCGACCCGATCATCGGCTTCGTCACGCGGGGCAGCGGCGTGTCGGTCCACCGCGCCGACTGCGTCAACGTGGACTCCCTCTCCCAGCAGCCCGAGCGGATACTGGAGGTCGAGTGGGCCCCCACCCAGTCCTCCGTCTTCCTCGTCGCCATACAGGTCGAGGCGCTGGACCGGTCCCGGCTCCTGTCGGACGTCACCCGCGTCCTGTCGGACCAGCACGTCAACATCCTCTCGGCGGCCGTCCAGACCTCCCGCGACCGGGTGGCCACCTCCCGGTTCACCTTCGAGATGGGCGACCCGAAGCACCTGGGCCACGTCCTGAAGGCCGTACGGGGCGTCGAGGGCGTCTACGACGTCTACCGCGTCACCTCGGCCCGCCGGCCGTAACCGCCGCCCGCGGGGCGGCCCCGCGACGCACGAGGGCCCCCGGTACGAGACAGATCTCGTACCGGGGGCCCTCGTGCAGAGGCGGGCGGCCCGCGATCAGCCGCCGAACTCCTCGAGGCCCTTCAGCGCCTGGTCCAGCAGGGCCTGACGGCCCTCCAGCTCCCGGGACAGCTTGTCGGCCTTCGCGTTGTTGCCCGACGCGCGGGCCGCGTCGATCTGACCGCGCAGCTTGTCGACCGCCGCCTGCAGCTGACCCGTCAGACCGGCCGCACGGGCCCGCGCCTCCGGGTTGGTGCGGCGCCACTCGCCTTCCTCGGTCTCCTGGATGGCCCGCTCCACGGCGTGCATCCGGCCCTCCACCTTGGGACGCGCGTCCCGGGGTACGTGGCCGATGGCCTCCCAGCGCTCGTTCAGCGAACGGAACGCCGCACGGGCCGTCTTCAGGTCGGTGATCGGGACGAGCTTCTCGGCCTCGTCGGCAAGCTCCTCCTTCAGCTTCAGGTTCTCCACCTGCTCGGCGTCGCGCTCCGCGAAGACCTCGCTGCGCGCCGCGAAGAACACGTCCTGCGCACCGCGGAAACGGTTCCACAGGTCGTCCTCGGACTCGCGCTGGGCGCGGCCCGCGGCCTTCCAGTTCTCCATCAGCTCGCGGTAGCGGGCCGCCGTCGGACCCCAGTCGGTCGACTTCGACAGCGCCTCCGCCTCCGCGACCAGCTTCTCCTTCACCTTGCGGGCGTCCTCGCGCTGCGCGTCGAGCGAGGCGAAGTGCGCCTTGCGGCGCTTGGAGAAGGCGGAGCGGGCGTGCGAGAAGCGGTGCCACAGCTCGTCGTCCGACTTGCGGTCCAGGCGGGGCAGACCCTTCCAGATGTCCACCAGCGCCCGCAGCCGCTCGCCGGCGCTGCGCCACTGGTCGCTCTGCGCCAGCTGCTCGGCCTCGACGACCAGCGCGTCCTTGGCCGCACGGGCCTCGTCCGTCTGCTTGGCCTTCTGGACCTTGCGCTCCTCGCGCCTCGAGTCCACCGTCGAGACCAGCTTGTCCAGCCGGACGCGCAACGCGTCGAGGTCGCCGACGGCGTGGTGCTCGTCCACCTGCGTGCGCAGGTGCCCGATGGCCGTCTGGGCGTCCTTGGAGGACAGATCGGTGGTCCGCACCCGTCGTTCGAGGAGGCCGATCTCGACCACCAGGCCCTCGTACTTGCGCTCGAAGTAGGCCAGGGCCTCCTCCGGGGTGCCCGCCTGCCACGAGCCGACGACCTTCTCGCCGTCGGCGGTTCGCACGTACACGGTGCCGGTCTCGTCCACTCGGCCCCACGGGTCGCTGCTCACAGCGCCTCCTCCACCTGATGCCCTGCGAGGGGTTCACCCCCTGGGCATCGTCCACAGTTTCCTGGGGCGGGCCGCGCCCGCCCTGCACAACGCCAACATAGGCGACCGCCGGGCCGGCTGTCCGCATCCAGCACGACGGAATATCGACGTGCGGGGCGGGACGCCGGCCGGGCCCGGGGTGCCTGATCCGGTCAGTTCTTGGTGACGGTGCCCTTCTCGATGGTCACCGGCGTCTTCGGCGGGCCGTCCTGGCCGCCGTCGGCCGTACCGCCCTTGGCCACTTCCTCGAGGACCTTCAGACCGGCCGCGTCGATCTTGCCGAAGGGGGTGTACGTCGGGGCGAGCGGGCTGTCCTTGTAGACCAGGAAGAACTGGCTGCCGCCCGAGCCGGGCTGGCCCGTGTTCGCCATCGCCACCGTGCCGGCCGGGTAGACGACCTGCCCCTGCTCGTTCGCCTTGCCCAGCGCGTCGAGGTTCTCGTCGGGGATGTTGTAGCCGGGGCCGCCCGAGCCGGTGCCCTGGGGGTCACCGCACTGCAGGACGAAGATCCCGCCCGTCACCAGGCGGTGGCACTTGGTGTTGTCGAAGTAGTTCTTGTCGGCGAGCGACTTGAACGAGTTGACCGTCTGCGGGGTCTTCGCCGCGTCCATCTCGAACGTGATGCCGCCCGCGCTCGTCTTCAGGGCGAAGGTGTACTTCGCCTTGTCATCGATCGCCATCGCGGGGGAGGGGGACTGCTGCGGCGTGGGCGCGGCCGAGGGGTTCGCGGCCGGGTCGGCCGCCTCGTCCTTCTTGTCCTTGTCGAAGACGCCGCCGACCACCAGGCCGACCAGCGTCGCGACCACCACGGCCACGGCCGCGCCGATCACGGCCGCGCGCCTGCGCGACCTCTGCCGTGCCTCCGCACGCCGCTTCTGCTGGCGTTCGTACTTCTCCCTGGCGAGCTGGCGCCGCCGCTGATCGCTCGTGACCACCGGGTCGTCTCCTTGTGCGTGTCTGATACCACTGTCCGGGCTGGGATAGGCCGTACCGTATATGGGTTCGCTGTGTAATGAGCCGCGCCGGTAGGCTCTGAGCAGCGGCATTCCGATTCGCGGCGGCCGTGCAAGCTCCCGCTGGACGACGATGTGAGGGACGATCGTGCTGATTGCCGGGTTCCCGGCCGGGGCCTGGGGGACCAACTGCTACGTGGTCGCCCCCGCCGCCGGCGAGGAGTGCGTCATCATCGACCCGGGCCACCAGGCCACCCGGGGTGTCGAGGAGACGCTGAAGAAGCATCGGCTCAAGCCCGTCGCGGTCGTCCTCACCCACGGCCACATCGATCATGTGGCCTCGGTGGTCCCGGTGTGCGGAGCACACGACGTGCCCGCCTGGATCCACCCCGAGGACCGCTTCATGATGAGCGACCCGGAGAAGGCCCTCGGCCGCTCCCTCGGCGCGCAGCTCATGGGCGAACTCACGGTGGGCGAGCCCTCGGACGTCAAGGAGCTGCTCGACGGCACGAAGCTCGCCCTCGCGGGCATGGAGCTCACCGTGTCGCACGCGCCCGGCCATACCAGGGGGTCGGTGACCTTCGGGATGCCCGAGGCGGCGGACGTACCGCCGCTCCTGTTCTCGGGCGACCTGCTCTTCGCCGGCTCCATCGGCCGTACCGACTTCCCCGGCGGCAGCCACGCCGAGATGCTCGAGTCGCTGGCCCGTGTGTGCCTGCCGCTCGACGACTCGACCGTGGTGCTGCCCGGTCACAACGAGCACACGACCATTGGCCGTGAGCGCGCCACCAACCCGTACCTGCGGCAGGTGGCCGCCGGCCTGGGAGACGGCTTCACGTCTCCACGACGAGGAATGTGACGAGAGTTTCGTGAGTACTTTTCAGGCCCCCAAGGGCACGTACGACCTGCTGCCGCCCCGCTCCGCCACCTACCTGGCGGTGCGCGAGGCGATCGCCGCGCCCCTGAAGAACTCCGGCTACGGGTACGTCGAGACCCCCGGCTTCGAGGACGTCAAGCTGTTCTCGCGCGGTGTCGGCGAGTCCACCGACATCGTCAGCAAGGAGATGTACACCCTCACGACCAAGGGCGGCGACGAGCTCGCCCTGCGTCCCGAGGGCACCGCGTCCGTGCTGCGCGCGGCGCTCCAGGGCAACCTGCACAAGCTGGGCGGCCTGCCCGTCAAGCTCTGGTACTCCGGCTCCTACTACCGCTACGAGCGGGCGCAGAAGGGCCGCTACCGCCACTTCTCCCAGGTCGGCGCCGAAGCCATCGGAGCCGAGGACCCGGCGCTGGACGCCGAGCTGATCATCCTGGCCGACCAGGCGTACCGCTCGCTGGGCCTGCGCGACTTCCGGATCCTGCTGAACTCCCTGGGCGACAAGGAGTGCCGCCCGGTGTACCGGGAGGCCCTCCAGGCGTTCCTGGGCGGCCTCGACCTGGACGAGGAGACGGTGCGCCGGGCCGAGATCAACCCGCTGCGCGTCCTCGACGACAAGCGGCCCGACGTACAGAAGCAGCTCGTCGGCGCCCCGGTCCTGCGGGACTACCTGTGCGACGCGTGCAAGGCGTACCACGAGGAGGTGCGGGCGCTGGTGACGGCGGCCGGGGTCGTCTTCGAGGACGACGAGAAGCTGGTGCGCGGGCTGGACTACTACACGCGCACCACCTTCGAGTTCGTGCACGACGGTCTGGGCTCGCAGTCGGCGGTCGGCGGCGGCGGCCGCTACGACGGCCTCTCCGAGATGATCGGCGGGCCGGCGCTGCCTTCGGTGGGCTGGGCGCTGGGCGTGGACCGTACGGTGCTGGCGCTCGAGGCCGAGGGCATCGAGCTGGAGATCCCCCCGGCGACCTCCGTCTTCGCGGTGGCCCTGGGCGGGGCGAAGCCGGCGCTGTTCGGCCTGGTGACCGAGCTCCGGCGGGCCGGTGTGGCCGCGGACATCAGCTACGGCGGCAAGGGCCTCAAGGGTGCGATGAAGGACGCGAACCGCAGCGGTGCGCGCTTCGCGGTGGTCGCGGGCGACCGTGACCTCGAAGAGGGCGTCGTCCAGCTGAAGGACATGGAGTCGGGGGAGCAGACCCCGGTGGCCCTGGCCGACGTGGTGGCCACCGTCCGGGCCCGCCTGGCCTGATTCCGGGGTGCGCACGAACGGCCGCGGACCGGGGCGTTCCCGGTCCGCGGCCGTGGGGGGGGGGGGCGGCCCGGGCCCGCCCGGCCGGCCCCCGCCCCCCCCCCCCCGCCCCCCCGGGGGGCCCCCGCCCG
>NZ_JBEXOV010000083.1:0-32624 GCF_040611715.1 Streptomyces sp. NPDC006544
GACCCGCTGGCCTCCACGCTGAAGACCGAGTCCGACTGGGCGGTCAAGGCCAAGCTCATCGAGCAGCCCGACCTGGCCGGCATCTACGACCTGACGCTCCTGAACAAGGTCCTGAAGGCCGCCGGCAAGCCCGAGGTCTCCGACGCCGGCCTCGGCGCCAAGTAACCCCGAGCCGCACCTCCTCGCACGCGCACCCGCCGACACCGACAGCACCGACAGCACCGGCTCCGCGGAGGCATCGCCTCCGCGGAGCCGGTGCTGTTGCATGCGGAGGGAGTCAGTCCGCACCGGCACGAGTCCTGGGGCGCGCTGACCCGCATCGTGGTCACTCGTCGTCCAGCATATGGCCGCCGCAGTGGCGGATCTCGCCACTGTGCCGATGAAATTGCAGGTCACAGCGTTACACAGGGAGCTGCGGGTGGCGCAATGTTGCAGCAACACCACGGGGCTCACTCTCCCGGTACGTTCCCTTCCATGCCAGCCGAACCCGCCCCCGCCGCCCGACCGGTCGCCGCCGCGCGCCGCCGACGGCTGCGTGCGGACCAGGCCCGGCAGCTCGCCGACCTGCTGCGCCATCAGATCCTGGCGGGCGGCTTCCCCGGCGGCGTCCTCCCTCTGGAGAACACCATCGCCGCCGAGTACCGCACCAGCCGCAACACCGTCCGGCAGGCACTGGACCTGCTGCGCGGCGAGCAGCTCATCGAGCGGCAGCCGGGGGTCGGCACCGTGGTGGTGTGCGAGAAGTATCCGCACGGCCTGGACCGCCTCCAGGGCCTGGCCGAAACGCTGCACGAGCACGGCCGGGTGACGAACGAGGTCCGTACCGTCGGGCCCGTCACCGCCTCGGGCCCGGTTGCCCACCGGCTCGCTCTGCCCGAGCACACCGAGGTGCTCTGTATCGAGCGGCTGCGCCGCCTGGGCGGTCTGCCGCTGTCCCTCGACCTGTCCTATCTGCCCATGGACGTGGGCAGCGAACTTCTCGGTTGCGACCTGGAGAACACGGACGTGTTCCGGCTCCTGGAGTCACTGACCGGCGGACCGCTGGGCCATGCCGAGATCACGTTGGAGGCCGTCAACGCCGACGCACACTCCGCCGCGGTGCTGGAGGCCCCGCGCGGGACCGCCGTACTGATGGTGGAGCGGCTGACCCGGCTGCCCGACGGCCGGCCGGTGGACCTGGAGTTCATCCGGTTCCGTGGCGACCGCATCGCGATGAGCGGTGTGCTGCACCGCTCCCTCTGAGTCCTCGGGCCCCTGAGTCCCCGTGGGGTCCCCGAGCTCTGTCCTTTCCCTCCCTTCCTCGTGTTCCCCGCCCTGTCGGGCCTTTGGAGACCGCCATGCCCCTTGTTCCTCAGCGCGCCGACGTACCCGTGACCATCGACGAGTCCAAGTGCATCGACGGGTGCACGCTCTGCGTCGACATGTGTCCGCTCGACTCGCTCGCGATCCGCGAGGACAACGGCAAGGCGTACATGCACGTGGACGAGTGCTGGTACTGCGGCCCGTGCGCCGCCCGCTGCCCCACCGGCGCGGTCACCGTCAACATGCCCTACCTGCTCCGGTGAAAGGCCGAACTCCCATGAACAGCCGCACACTCCTTCTTCGCCCGCTCCTCCCGCTCGGCTTGCTGCTCCCGCTGACCGCTGCCTGCGGTGCCGCCGCCGGCGCTGACGGCGAGGCTGCCCCGAAGACGGTCACCGTGACGGTCGGCTACCAGTCGAAAACCATCAACACCGTGACCGCCGGCACCCTGCTGCGCTCCCTCGGCTACTTCGAGGAGGAACTCGAGGCCCGCGGGAAGAAGGACGGCACCAGCTACAAGGTCGAGTGGCAGGACTACGCGACCGGCGCCCCGATCACCGCCCAGATGACCGCCGGGAAGATCGACATCGGCTCGATGGGTGATTTCCCCCTGCTGATCAACGCGGTCCGCGGCAAGGAGCTCAAGCAGCCGACCCGGCTGGTCGCGGTCACGGGGTACAACCTGCGCGGCGGGCTGAACACCGTGGTGACCGCCCCCGGTTCGGCTGTCCGGTCGTTGGCCGACCTGCGCGGCAAGAGGGTGTCCACCAGCGTGGGTTCGGCCGCCGACGGCACCCTGGTCCGGGCCCTCCAGCGAGCGGGAATCGACCCCGACAAGGACATCCAGAAACTCAACCAGCAGCCCAGCGTCGGCGCTTCGGCCCTGACCGCGGGCAGCGCCGAAGCGCTCTCCCAGTTCGTCGCCTGGCCGGGCCAGCTGGCCTTCGAGGGGCGCGCCACGGCCCTCTACGACGGGGCGGAACTGAACCTGCCGACCTTCCACGGGGTCACGGTCCGGGAGAAGTTCGTCAAGGAACGGGCCGGGGTCCTCGACGACTTCCTCAGGGCGCAGCGGCGGGCCACGGACTATCTGCGCGAGCAGCCGGTCGCGGCCGCGGAGTCCGTGGCCAAGGAGACCGGGCTGCCGGCCGAAGTGGTCTACCTCTACAACGGTGCCAACGGCATCGCCACCTTCGATCCGGAGATCCGTCCGGAGCTCGTCGCCGCGCTGAAGGAGGACGTGCCGGTGCTCAAGTCGGCCGCGTTGGTGGGCGACGTCGACGTGGACGCGTTCGTCGACCCGGAACCTCTGAAGCGGGCCGTGCAGGCCCCGGCCTACCCGAAGGCGGCCGCGGTCAAGCCGGAACTGTGGCTGAAGGGTCAGCCCACCACCCTCTCCTTCGACAGCCCCAAGGAGCTGCTGAAGGCGGCCAAGGGCGCCGATGTGCGCGCCGCGTACGTGCCGGACGCGCTGACCGGCACCCTCTGGTTCGCCGACAAGGCGGTGTGGGTGGCGGACGGGGCCGAGCTGAGCGCCTTCGTCACCCCGGCCAGTGCCCAGCGGTACGTCGACGGTCATCCCGGGGCGCGGACCATCCGCTACGCGGACGCCGTGGGTCTCGCCTCATGACCGCGGGCCGCCGGCTGCTGCGCGCCGCCTCGCTGGCCGCGGCGCTCGGGCTGTGGCAGCTGCTGACTTCCCTGGACGTCAACCTGTGGCTTCGGTTCGAACAGTTCCCGACGGTGGGCGAGGTGGCCTCCGCCTTCGCCGACCGCATCGGTACCGGCCCGTACTGGCAGGACCTGGGCCACAGCCTGCGCCGGATCGTGGTGGGCTTCCTGCTCGCCGCGGTGCTGGGGGTGGCGGCCGGCACGGCGATCGCCCGGTCCCGGTGGGCCGCCGACCTGCTGGGCCCGTTGGTGGAGGTGGTGCGGCCGGTGCCCGCCATCGCCCTGGTACCCGTCGCCATCCTGCTCCTGCCCACCAACGAGCAGGGCATCGTGTTCATCACCTTCGCCGCCGCCTTCTTCCCGGTCGTGGTGTCGACCCGGCACGCGGTCCGGGCGCTCGCCCCCGTCTGGGAGGAGGCCGTGCTCACCATGGGAGGCGGCCGGCTGCGGGTGCTCTTCTCCGTGGTGCTGCCCGGCGCGCTGCCGGGCATCTTCGGCGGCCTCTCGGTGGGCATCGGCGTCTCGTGGATCTGCGTGATCTCCGCGGAAATGATCTCCGGTGAATACGGAGTGGGCTACCGAACCTGGCAGGACTACACGATCGTCAACTACCCGGGGGTCTTCGTCGGCATGGCCACCATCGGAGCCCTGGGATGGCTCACGTCCACCGCGGTGGAACTGCTGGGCCGCCGTGCCACCGCCTGGCTTCCCCGCCCGGCAGGGCGCGCAGCCGTCGGAGCAAGGCGTCCGGCGGCGTTCCGCGGCAGCGCTCGCGCCTCCGCTCACCCCGGCGCCGAACCCGCCGCCACGCGCCCTGCCCCCCTCACCACCGTCCCCCGGAAGGAGCCGGTCCCATGAGCACCGCGACCCTGCCCACCGTTCCCCCGACGACCGGGGCCGCACTCGCCCTGCAGGACGTACGGCTCGGCCACGCGGGCGGCGCCGCCCTGCCGGGCACCGTCACACTGCACATCGCACCGGGGGAACTGCTGTCCGTGGTCGGTCCGTCCGGCTGCGGGAAGTCCACCCTGCTGCGCACCCTCGCCGGGCTGCTGCCCCCACTGGACGGGCAGGTCACACAGGACGGCGGAACGATCGCCCGGCCCGCCGCCGACCGGGCGCTGGTCTTCCAGCACGACGCCCTGCTGCCCTGGCGCAGCGTCCGCGCCAACGTGGAGCTCCCCCTGGCGATCCGCCGGGTCCCCCGAGCCGAGCGGCGGCGGTCCGCGGCCGAATGGCTGGGCCGGGTCGGCCTGGCCGAGCACGCCCACAAGCTGCCGCACCAACTGTCCGGCGGCCAGCGCCAGCGCGTCCAGTTGGCCCGGGCCCTGGCCGGCCGGCCCCGCGCGGTCCTGATGGACGAGCCCTTCGGCGCGCTCGACGCGCACACCCGCGCCGAGATGCAGGACCTGCTGGTGGACATCCTGGCCGGCACGGGCGCGACCGTCGTCTTCGTCACCCACGACGTGGACGAGGCCATCCACCTCGGAGACCGGGTCGCCCTGCTGCGTACCGGTGAGGTGCTGGACATACCGCACCGGCGCAGACGCGACGCGCAGCACGACCCCGGCACCGCCGAACTGCGCCGCCACATCCTCGAATCCCTCTGAAAGGCACCCCCGTGGACACCCTGGTGGACGCCCCCCTGGCCATCCCCGCCCTCGCCGACGCGACGGAACTCTCCTGTGACGTCCTCGTCATCGGCGGCGGGACCGCCGGCACCATGGCAGCGCTGACCGCAGCCGAGCGCGGTGCGCGGGTGCTGCTGCTGGAGAAGGCCCACGTACGGCATTCCGGCGCGCTGGCCATGGGCATGGACGGCGTCAACAACGCGATCATCCCGGGCCGCGCCGAGCCCGACGACTACGTCGCCGAGATCACCCGCGCCAACGACGGCATCGTGGACCAGTCCACCGTCCGGCAGACCGCGACCCGCGGCTTCGCCATGGTCCAGCGGCTGGAGTCGTACGGCGTGAAGTTCGAGAAGGACGAGCACGGTGAGTACGCGGTCCGCCAGGTCCACCGGTCGGGCTCGTACGTGCTGCCGATGCCGGAGGGGAAGGACGTCAAGAAGGTCCTCTACCGGCAGCTGCGACGACGCGAGATGCGCGAGCGGATCCGCATCGAGAACCGCGTCATGCCCGTCCGGGTGCTTACCCATCCGGACGACGGCCGGGCGATCGGCGCGGCCGGCTTCAACACCCGCACCGGCGAGTTCGTCACCGTCAGGGCGGGCGCGGTGATCCTGGCCACCGGGCCGTGCGGCCGGCTCGGACTGCCCGCCTCCGGCTACCTGTACGGGACGTACGAGAACCCGACGAACGCGGGCGACGGCTACGCCATGGCCTACCACGCCGGAGCCGCGCTCACCGGCATCGAGTGCTTCCAGATCAACCCTCTGATCAAGGACTACAACGGACCCGCCTGCGCCTACGTCGCCAACCCGTTCGGCGGGTACCAGGTGAACCGGCACGGCGAGCGGTTCGTGGAGTCGGACTACTGGTCGGGGCAGATGATGGCCGAGTTCGCGGAGGAGCTCGCCTCCGACCGAGGCCCGGTGTACCTCAAGCTCAGCCACCTGCCCGAGGAGACGGTGGCCGCCGTCGAATCGATCCTGCACACCACGGAGCGGCCGACCCGCGGCACCTTCCACGAGGGCCGGGGCCACGACTACCGCACCCACGACATCGAGATGCACATCTCGGAGATCGGGCTCTGCGGCGGGCACTCCGCCTCCGGCGTACGGGTGGACGCGCACGCCCGCACCACGGTGCCCCGCCTGTACGCGGCCGGCGACCTGGCCTGCGTGCCGCACAACTACATGATCGGCGCCTTCGTCTTCGGGGACCTGGCCGGCGAGGACGCCGCACGGTACCGACCGTACGAGGGGGAGCTGCCGCAGACCCAGCTGGCCGCCGCCCACGAGCTCGTCTACCGGCCGCTGCGCCATCCCGACGGGCCGCCGCAGCCGCAGGTGGAGTACAAACTCCGGCGGTTCGTCAACGACTACGTCGCACCGCCGAAGACGGGCGCGAAGCTGTCCCTGGCGGTGGAGGCGTTCACCCGGATGTCCGGGGAGATCGCCGGGATGGGGGCGCGTACCGCACACGAGCTGATGCGGTGCGCCGAGGTGAGCTTCATCCGGGACTGCGCGGAGATGGCCGCCCGGTCCTCGCTGGCCCGCACCGAGTCCCGTTGGGGCCTGTACCACGAGCGGCTGGACCACCCCGCCCGCGACGACGCCGACTGGCTGTACCACCTCGACCTGCGCAAGTCGCCGTCCGGGGCCATGGAGTTCACCGCGCGACCCGTCGAACCGTACGCGGTCCCGGTGCCGGGGTTCACCCCGAAAGCGGGGCCGGAGCGCCGGCTGGGCGAGGTCACGCTCGTGCCGGTGGCCACGGCCGGACCGCGGGACGCCGTGCCTGCCGCCCGCCCGGCGGTACCCGGGGTGACGCCGGCCGAGGCTCCGGAGGTGTCCGCGCCCAGCCCTGCCCTTCTCCGCCTCCTCTCCCTCGCCGAGGAGTCCCCCGATCTGGACGCGCTCCGTCCCTACCTGGCGGACGCCGATCCCGCGGTGCGGGCGGCGGCCGTGGCCGCCCTCGGCGAGACCGTGCCGGCCGGCACCGGGCCCGCGCTCGCCGCCTGCCTGCAGGACAGCGCACCCCGGGTCCGGGCCGCCGCGGCGGCAGCGCTGCGGGAGCTGGTGGAAGTACTGCCCGCCGAAACAGAGTTGGGGCACGGGCTGCGGGCGGCGCTGGAAGGCACCGACCCGGTCGTCCGGACCGCCGCTCTCGACGTGCTGCGGACGCTGCGGCTGGGCGACGCCGGCGTGTACGCCGCCGCGCTCTCCGACGTCGACATCGAGGTCCGCGCCACCGCCGTCCGCGCCCTGGTCTCGGTGGACGCGGTGCCGGCTCTGGCGGAGGCCGCCGCCGACCCGGCCCGTGAGGTCCGGGTCGCGGTGGCCCGCGGCCTCGCGGCCGTGCACGCTCCGGCGCCGGAACCCCTGGACCCCCTGCTGGACGATCCCGACCTCCTGGTCCGGGCTGCCGCCCTGGGCGCCCTGGCCGCAACCGGATGCCCGCCCGCGTACGCCGCACGGGCCGCGGCGGCACTCACCGACCCCGCATGGCAGGTCCGGGCCGGCGCCGCGACCGCCCTCCGGGCGGCCCTGCCCGCCGGGGCGGTCCCCGCCCTCGCCGAGACCTTGGCCGATCCGAACGCGGACGTCCGCAAGGCCGCCGTCCTCTCCCTCCTCGCCCACCGCTCCGTCCCCGAGGCCCGCACCGCCCTCGCCGTGGCCACCACGGACCCCGATGCCGACATCCGCGCCTACGCGTCCCGGGCGGCCTCCTGACGCCGGCGCGTCCAGCGTGCGCGTGGGCACACGTCCGGCCCGGCGGACATGTCAGCGGCGGCGCCATTCCTCGGCCAGGAGGCGGTAGGAGCGGACCCTGTCGGCGTGGTCGTGCGTGATCGTGGTGATCAGCAGCTCATCGGCGCGAGTGGCTTCCTGGAGCCGTTCGAGGTGATCGGCTACGGTCCTCGGCGAGCCGACGAACTGTGTCTCCACCCGGTCGGCCACCACCGTCCGGTCTGCGTCCGTCCAGAGGCCCGTCAGCGCCCGCGCCTCTGCCGGGGACGGGAAGGGGATGGCGCCTTCGGCCGTGCGGATGCTGCGTACCCAGGGCGCGTATCCGGCGGCCAGTTCGCGGGCCGTGGCGTCGTCCTCGGCCACGACCACGTCGGCGGACACGGTGACGTACGGGCGGTCCAGTGCGGCGGAGGGTTTGAACGCGGCCCGGTAGCCCTCGGCCGCCTCCAGCACGCTCGCCGGGCTGACGTGGTAGTTCGCTGCGAACCGCAGGCCGTTGCGGCCCGCCGTCTCGGCACTCTGGCCGCCGCTGCTGCCCAGGATCCACACCTGTACGTCGGCCCCCTCGCCGGGGACGGCGTGCGCCTCGACGCCTTCGTCGGACCGGTACTCGCCGCGCAGCAGCGCGAGGACGTCGTCGACCTGCTCGCCGTAGTCCTGCGGCTGGGCGCCGGGCAGGTTCAGCAGCTTCTGCTGGAGTGCGAACCGGGGATGGCGGGACAGATGCGCGAAGGAGAAACGCCTGGGGATGCGCAGCCCGTTCGGGGTGTGTCCGACGAAGGGCTCCGCCTCCCCGGCCCGCTGCGGAGGCCGGCCCGCCGAGCGGCCCAGGCCCAGGTCGAGGCGGCCCGGGTGCAGGGCGTCGATCAGGCCGAACTCCTCGACCGTGGACAGCGCCGTGCGGTGGCCGAGCTGTACGGCACCGGAGCCGATCCGGATCGTGGAGGTGGCGGAGGCGGTCAGGGCCAGCACCACCGCCGGGGAGGTCCCGGCGACACCAGGATTGAGGTGGTGCTCGGCGAACCAGTAGCGGGCGTAGCCGAGTCGTTCCGTCTGCCGGGCCAGATCGATGCTGTGGTGCAGGGCGTCGGCGGCGGTGGAGCCGGAGGGGATCGGGATGAGGTCGAGGACCCCGAGCGGGATGCCGGACATGGCCAGGTCTCCTTACAGATCGGCGAAGGGGGGATCGGGGATCTCGCGGCGCAGCACCGGCGCGATCTCGGACTGGAACAGCTCCAGCGAGGCGCGGTGGGCGGCCGGCGGGAGACCGCCCGGCTCGGCCTGCAGGTGCAGGACGGTGTGGCCGAACTGCTCGTGGTAGCGGTGCACCTTCTCGACGATCTGCTGGGGGCTGCCGATCAGCGCGGAGCTGCGCTCCACGAAGTCGTCCAGGTGGGGGAACACCGGTTCCACGCCGGTCTTTTTGTGGAGGGCGAGGTACTGCTCGAAGACCGGCCGGTACGCCGCCACCGCCCGCTGCGAGGTGCGGGCCGCGTGGAAGCCGGCCGTGCCCGCGCCCACCACGGCGAGCGCCGGGTCGTGCCCGTAGTGCTCCCAGCGCTCCCGGTAGTGGCGGATCAGCTCGGCGTACGGGCCGATCGGATGGGTGACGTTCGCGGAGAACAGGGGATCGCCGTAGCGGGCGGCGAGGTCCACGGACTCCCGGCTGGTCGCGCTGCCGTGCCACACCCGCGGGGGCGGCCCACCGGGGCGGGGCAGCACCTCGGCGTCCTCCAGCGCGGGCCGGAACCGGGGCTGCGCCGTCACCCGGTCCTCGCGCCAGAGCCGCCGCAGCAGCTCGTAACCCTCGCTGTTGCGCTCCCACTGGTCCTCGGGCGTGACGTGGAACAGCTCCCGCTGGGCCGTGCCGTTTCCCTTGCCGATCATCAGCTCCAGCCGGCCGCCGGACAGGTGGTCCAGCGTCGCGTAGTCCTCGTACGCCCGGACGGGGTCGAGCAGGCTCAGCGTGGTGACGGCGGTGAAGAGCCGGATGCGGCGGGTCAGCGCGGCGATGTGGGAGAGCACCACCGGCGGAGAGGACGACAGGAACGGGCGCTCGTGCCGCTCACCGACACCGAAACCGTCGAAGCCGAGCTCTTCCGCCGCCAGCGCGCTGTCGACAACCTCGCGGAACCGCTCGCGGACGGGGGTCAGCCGGCCCGTGACCGGGTCCGGGGCGTGCACGATCAGCGTGATGGCCAGGAACTTCACGAGGCCGTGGCCTGCCGCGCGCCGGCCGGCCGGAGCGCCGGCACGTCGAGTCCGAGGTGGTCGCGCAGGGTGGTGCCGGTGTACTCGGTGCGGAGGACTCCGCGTTCCTGAAGGAGGGGGACGACGGTGTCGGCGAAGCCCTCCAGTCCGTCCGGGACGGTGTGCGGGACCAGGATGAAGCCGTCGGCGGCGTCCGCCTGCACCAGGCTGTTGACGGACTCTGCGACGGTCGCGGGAGAGCCGACGAAGGTCTGCTTGGCGGTGGTGGCGATCACCAGCTCGCGGATGGAGAGGTTCTTGGCCTCGGCGAGCTCGCGCCACTGACGTGCGGTGGCCAGCGGGTCGCGGAACTGCCGTACGCTCGCGCGGCCGAGGGCGATGGTGTTCTCGCCGGGGTCGGGGTCGACGTCGGGGAGCGGCCCGTCCGGGTCGTAGCCGGACAGGTCGCGGTTCCAGACGTGTTCCAGGTATTTGATCGCGGTGGCCCCGCTGACCTGGGAGCGCCGTACCTCGTGGGCGAGTTCGCGGGCCTGGGCGTCGGTGTCGGCCAGGGCGAAGGTGGCGGCCGGCAGGATCAGCAGCTCCTCCGGGCGGCGGCCGTACCGGGGCAGGCGTCCCTTGACGTCGGCGTAGAACTCCCGGCCTTCCTCCAGGGTGGCGTACCGGCCGAAGACGGCGTCGGCGGATGCGGCGGCGAACTCGCGGCCTTCGTCGGAGTCGCCGGCCTGGAAGACCACCGGACGGCCCTGCGGGCCGCGCGGCACGTTGAAGCGGCCCTCGATGTCGAAGTGGCGGCCCTGGTGGGCGAAGGCCCCTGCGCGTGCGTCGCGCAGGAAGGCGCCGGAGACGGGGTCGGCGGTGACCTCGTTGCCGTCCCAGGAATCGAACAGCTCGGTCGCGGCGGCAAGGAACTCCTGGGCCCGGGTGTAGCGGTCGTCACGGGGCAGGAATCCGCCGCGGCGGAAGTTCTCCCCGGTGAAGGCGTCCCAGGAGGTGACCACGTTCCAGGCGGCCCGGCCACCGGAGAGGTGGTCCAGGGAGGCGAACTGGCGGGCCACTTCGTAGGGCTCGTTGAAGGTGGAGTTGATGGTGCCGGTCAGGCCGAGGTGCTCGGTGACGGCGGCCAGCGCGGCGAGCACGGTGAAGGTGTCCGGCCTGCCGACCACGTCCAAGTCGTATATCTCCCCGCCCTGTTCGCGCAGGCGGAGCCCTTCGGCGAGGAAGAGGAAGTCGAACTTGGCGCGTTCGGCGGTCTGGGCGAAGCGGACGAAGGAGTCGAACTCGATGTGGCTGCCGGCCGCGGGGTCGCTCCACACCGTGGTGTTGTTGACCCCGGGGAAGTGGGCCGCGAGATGGATCTGCTTGAGCGGCTTGGTGCTCATGGTGTCCTTCCGGTTCCGGATCCGAGGTCGGGCCGTGGGGCTGCGGCGGCGTAGTGGTTGGCGGGGCGTTCCAGACCCAGCAGCCCGCGCAGCGAGGACGCCTCGTACGTACTGCGGAACACGCCGCGCCGCTGGAGCTCGGGCACCAGCCGGCGGGTGATGGCGGGCAGGTCGTGGGCGATGACGCCGGGACGCAGCCGGAAACCCGTCAGGCCCGTCTCCCGCCACTGCTGGAGCAGGTCCGCGAGCTCGGCGGGGGTCCCGTCGAACGTGGCCGCGTCGGTGGGGGCCGGGCGCCCGCGACCCGGTCGAGCCGGTCGCGGCGCGCGGCGGCCGCCGGGCCGTCGTCGTCCAGGAACACGGTGAGGTCGGCGAAGACGTGCCGGGGGCCGGGCGGCGGGGGCAGCACGGCGGCCGCGGCCCGTGCCTCGTCCAGGTCGCGCGGGGTGACGTACACGAGGTCGACCAGACCGGTCCGGGGGGCCGTCGTGCCGGCCCGGGCCGTGACCAGGGGCTGGCCCTGCGGCGGACGCGGGGTGATGGACGGCCCCCGGACGCTGAAGTGCGGTCCCTCGAAGTTGATGTAGTGCAGCTTGTCGCGGTCGACGAACCGGCCGGTGGCCACGTCCCGGATCTCCGCGTCGTCCTCCCAGCTGTCCCACAGCCGGCGCACCACCTCCACGTGGTCGGCGGCCTCCTCGGCCAGCTCGCCCACCGGCGCGGGGATCTCGCGGCGTCCGAAGTGCCGTGCCTCGTACGGCAGTCCGGAGGTCTGTACGTGCAGGCCGGCCCGGCCCCGGCTGACGTAGTCGAGCGTGGCGATCGCCTTCGAGATGTGGAAGGGCTCGGTGTGCGTGGCCGTCACGCTCGGGACCAGGCCGATGCGCCGGGTCAGCGGCGCGATCCGGGCGGCGGTCAGCACCGCGTCCAGCCGCCCGCGCACCCGGTCCGTGCGCGCGTCGGGTTCCGCCTCCGCGGACGACTGGAGGGCCAGGCCGTCCTCGAAGGTGACGAAGTCCAGCAGCCCGGCCTCCGCCTCGGCGACGACGTCGGCCCAGTACCGGGCCGTGAACAGTTCCGCGGGCCGGGCGCCCGGCTCCCGCCAGGCCGCCGGGTGCCAGCCGGCGCCGTCGAGCGCGACGGCGAGGTGCAGTTCGGACACGTCGAACAACGCCTTCCTGATCGACCGTGGTGAAGGAAAAAAAGGAACGGGCAGTGGGGGAAACGGGTCCGGGAAATCGTCCGGACCGGCTCGAAAAAACGCTACGTCGTACGGAACAGCCGCACAATGACCGCAGTATTAAGGGAATTCGGCAGCTTTGTTGCCCGGTGTCCGGACCGCGAGGAACCGCGGCCGCCTGCGCGGCGTGAAGCCGATCGACTCGTACAGCCGAAGGGCCGCGGTGTTGGACGCCCCGGTGTGCAGGAACGGCACGTCCCCGCGTTCCCGTATGCCCGCGGCCACCGCGCGCACCAGCCGGGTCGCCAGCCCCCGGCCCCGGTGGCCGGGGCGGGTGCACACCGCGCTGATCTCCGTCCAGCCGGGTGGCCGAAGCCGCTCCCCTGCCATCGCGATCAGCCGGCCCTCGTGCCGGATGCCGAGGTACCGGCCCAGTTCCACGGTCCGGGGCAGGAAGGGGCCCGGCTGGGTGAGGGCGACGAGGTCGAGCATCTCCGGTACGTCGGCCGGACCGAGCCGCACCGCCTCGGGCGCCGGTTCGGCGCGCAGTCCGGTGTCGACGAGCTGTACGCCCGGGACCGAGCCCACGGTCTCCCAGCCGTCGGGCGGGTCCAGCAGGCCGGTGAGCCCGACGATCTGCCCGGGACCGGTCAGGGCCTGCAGATCGTGCCAGGAGCGGAGGTCGCCGGGGTCGGCGAGCGCGGCGAAGGGGGAGACGTCGTCGCGGTAGCGGGCGGCGCGGCCGCCGCCGTCCGGAGCCGGCACGGCGAACGGGGCGTGCGGGCCGCAGAGCGAGGCCCAGGCGGGATTGTCCAGGATGTGGGGTGGCACGGGTGGCTCAGGAGTTGGTCAGGGGCAGGCCGGGCGGATCGACCTCGGAGGTCTTCACGGCCTCCTCGGACAGGTTCCAGGCCGCCAGCAGCTTCGCGTACTGCCCGTTCTGGATCAGGTGGTTGATCGTCGCCGCTACGGGCCCGGCCAGCTTGCCGTCCTTCTTGGCGGTCGCCGCGATCAGCCCCTGGAGGGTCTCCCCCGCGCCGGAGAACTGGCCCGCGTTGCGGGTGGGCGTACCGCTGTTGGCGGTCTGGGTGATGTGGTACGCGCTGGACGGGTTCGGCACGAAGGTGATGTCGATCTTCTTGCCGATGAGCGCCAGGTAGGTGCTGTTGCTGTCCGGGAAGTACTTGACGTCGATGTCCTTGCCCTCGGACCGCAGCCTCGCCTGCCACTCCAGGAGGATCTTCTCCTGGTTGGTGCCCCGGGCCACCGCGACCGACTTCCCCGCGAGGTTGCGGTAGTCGCCGCCGAAGCGCCAGGGGTTGTCCTTCAGCACCTCGAAGGCCAGGTTGTCCTGCCGGTACGAGGCGAACTCGTACTTCTTCTTCCGCTCCTCGGTGACGGTGACGTTGGAGAAGGCCACGTCGACCTTGCCGCTGTCGATGCCGACGAACAGGTTCTCCCAGGTGGAGTTCTTCACCACCGGCTTCAGCCCGAGCGTTGCGGCCACCAGTCGTCCGAGGTCCGGCTCCGCCCCGGTCAGGGTCTTCTGGTCGGTGCCGACGTACGCCAGCGGCGGGAACCCCGCGGGCAGCGCGCCCACCCCGATGACCAGTTCCCCCCGTTCGCGGACGGCTTCGGGCAGTTTCGCCCGGAGGGACTCCTCCACCGGGACGGAGAGGTCGGTCTGCTGCGCGGCGCCGTTGGACAGGGCGCCGACGGTGACCGTGGCGGTGCCGGCCGGGGCACCCGTCCCGCCGGCTCCGGTGGCTGCGCTCCTGCCGCCGCAGGCGGTGAGAGCGGCGACGAGGGTCGTGGCTGCCGCCGCGGTGGCGAGGGCTCTGCGGAATGGTTTCAGGTGCTGCACGGGGTGACGTTCCTTCGACTCGCGGGGCAGGGGGTACGGGGCGGGGTACGCGGTCAGAGCACTTTGCTCAGGTACTCCCGGGTCCGGGGGTGGGCGGGGTGGTCCAGGACCTGCTCGGGCGGGCCCTGCTCGACGATCCGGCCGTCGTCCAGGAAGACGATCTCGTCGGCCACTTCGCGGGCGAAGCCGATCTCGTGCGTGACGATCAGGAGGGTGGTCCCGCCGCCGGCCAGGTCCTTGATGACGGCCAGCACCTCGCCGACCAGTTCCGGGTCGAGCGCGGAGGTCGGCTCGTCGAAGAGGATGACGCCGGGCCGCAGCGCGAGCGCGCGGGCGATGGCCACCCGCTGCTGCTGCCCGCCCGAGAGCTGCCGCGGGTAGGCGTCGGCCCGGCTGCCGAGACCGACGCGTTCCAGCAGCTCACGGGCGAACGCCCGAGCCTGCGGCCTGGGCAGCCGTCCGGTCGCCACCGGCGCCGCGGCCACGTTGTCGAGCACGGTGAGGTGGGGGAAGAGGTTGAAGTTCTGGAAGACGAAGCCGATCCGCCCGCGCTGGGCGAGGATCGCGCGTTCGCTCAGCTCCTTGAGCCGTGTCCCGTGCCTCCGTACGCCGATCAGCTCGCCGCCCACGCTGACCTGACCGGCCTCGGGCTTCTCCAGGTGGTTGACGACCCGCAGCAGGGTCGACTTGCCGGAGCCGGAGGGGCCGATCACCGCGGTGACCGTGCCCGGCGGGACGTTCAGGCTCACCCCGTCCAGGACCCGCCGGTCGCCGTACCACTTGTGCACGTCGTGCACCTCGATGGCGGCGGGCGGACCCGTCGTGGCGGTGGTGGTCATCGCGCGGTCTCCTTCAGGAAGCGTGCCCGCAGCTCGCGCAGGCCCGCCCGGGCCCGCTGCAGGGGGGTGGGCGGCATGGTCCGCAGTGCCCCGCGCGCGTAGTACCGCTCGACGTAGAACTGCACGACGGACACGACGCTGGTCAGGACCACGTACCAGGCGGTGGCGACCAGCAGCAGCGGCACCACGTCCCCGGGGTAGGTGGCGCCCAGGCTCTGCACCGAGCCGAACAGGTCCAGCAGTGACACGTAGAACACCAGCGAGGTGGCCTTGACGAGCCCGATCAGCTGGTTGACGTAGCTGGGCACGATGGAGCGCAGGGCCTGCGGGAACACGATCCGGGCGAACTGGTAGCGCCGGGGCAGTCCGAGCGCGGCGGCGGCCTCGTGCTGGCCCTGGTCCACGGAGAGCAGCCCGGCCCGGACCACCTCGGCGGCGTACGCCGCTTCGACCAGGCTCAGTCCCACGACGGCCACGGCCATGTCGGTCGCCAGCTTCGACTCGTCGAAGGTGACGAGGGCCGGACCGAACGGCACCCCGAGGCTCAGCGTGGGGTACAGGGCGCTGAGGTTGTAGAGGAAGAGCAGGACGACGATCATCGGCACGGAGCGCAGCAGCCAGATGTACGTCCAGCTCACCGTCCGCAGTACCGGGCTGCCCGACAGCCTGCCGAGGGCCAGCAGGATGCCGCCCAGCAGCCCCAGGACCGCGCTGTACGCGGCCACCTGGAGGGTGACGAACAGGCCGTCCAGGATCACCGGCCGGGTGACCCAGTACGCGAACCGGTCCCACTGGTAGAAGGGGTTGGTCAGCAGGCCGTGCGCGGCCTGGGAGGCCAGCACCAGCACGAGGACGGTGGCGACCCACCGCCCGGGCCGCCGCAGCGGCAGCACCCGCTCTGCCGGAGCGGGCGGACCGGACCGTCCGGCAGGGCCGGACCGCGCGGTCAGGAGAATCGATTCGGTCAAGGACACTCCCGCAGGCTCGGTCATATTCGGAATTCCCGGGAACGGGTATCCGGCCGGCTGTACCGGCGAATTCACGGGCAGGACGCACAACGCCTCCGCCGGAAACAATGCACAGCAGTTCATTCGAATGCGGCGGCCGCCTCGCGCAGCGCGCGGGCCACCAGCTCCGGGGCGTACGGCGCCCGCGCGCCGGGGGTGTACGTCACGGAGCGCAGGCCGCCGGTGTAGCGGAAGCCCCGGTGGCGCTCGTACACCGGCCAGGAGACCGGGGACTTGCGGTCCACTCCCACGCTGATGCCCTGGAGCGGGGCCATCCCGATGAGCTGGTGCACGCTGCCGGCCAGTCGCCCCGTCCGCACTCCGTCGACCAGCAGCCGGAACTCCCAGCGCAGGCCTTCCACCGCGGTGGCCGACAGGGTGACGGTCCGTCGTCCGGCGGGCAGCGGACCGGCGTCGGCCTCGTGCAGCCTGCCGTACTCGTTGTAGGCGAAGCGCAGCCGCCCGTCTTCGACGTACAGGCTGTAGCCGCCACCCTGGTCACCGTGCGACACCAGCACGCCCTGGTCGCCGGCGCCGTGCTCGTCGAGCTCGACCGAGATGTCGAAGGAGCGGAAGGAGATCAGCCGGGAGGACCGGTAGCGCTCCAGCTCCGGGGTGCCCGGCAGGAGCGTGAGGGGGCGGTGGAACCGCTCCTCGGCGGGATGGCGCCGGGCGAGCGCCCCGCTGCCGTCGGAGAGGGGGAAGACGCCGTTGCGCCGGGCCGCCGCTTCCCAGGCCGCGGCCAGCTCCTTCACCGCCTCCGGGTGGTCGGCGGCGACGTCCGTGGTCTCGGTCGGGTCGGTCGTCAGGTCGTACAGCGCCCATTCTCCGTCGTCGTACGGGGCACCGGGCCGGTGCAGGGTGACCAGCTTCCAGCCGTCCCGGTAGTAGCTGCGGTTCCCGGACATCTCGCAGTACTGCTCGGTGTGCGCGCCCGGGATCCTGGCGTCGCGCAGGACCGGGGTGAAGCTGACCCCGTCCAGCTCCTGCGCGGGCCGCGAACGCCACTGCTCGGGCCGCCGTACGCCCGCCAGGTCCAGGAGGGTGGGGGTGACGTCGGTGACGTACTGGTACTGGTGGCGGATGCCGGGGTCGTCACCGCCGCGCCGCAGCCCGTCCGGCCAGGAGATGACGAACGGGACGCGCACCCCGCCCGCGTAGGTCTGGCCCTTGTACAGCCGGAACGGGGTGTTGGAGGCCATCCCCCAGCCGCGCGGGTAGTGCACCAGGCTCCGCGGGCCGCCGATGAGGTCGGTGTCCCGCGCGACGTCCGGGTCCCAGTCGTCGGGGACGGGCTGGTGGACGAAGCGGCTGAAGTAGCTGCGGGTGCCCTCGGCCCCGCCCTCGCCGGTGCCGCCGTTGTCGGAGGTGAACAGCACGATGGTGTTGTCGAGTTCGCCGAGGGCGCGCAGGGTGTCGGTGATCCGGCCGAGGTTCTGGTCGATGTTGTCGACCATCGCCGCGTACACCTCCATGTAGCGGGCATGGCGTCGCTGCTGATCGGGCGTGAGCCCGTCCCAGGGGCCGACGTCGAAACCGGCCTCGGAGTTGCGGTCCGGGAGGGCGGTACCCGCGGGGAACAGGCCGTCGGCGATCTGGCGGGCGAAGCGGGCGCCGCGCAGCGCGTCCCAGCCGCCGTCGTAGCGGCCGCGCTGCCGCTCGATGTCCTCGGGCTTGGCCTGGAGGGGACCGTGGACGGCGTTGTGCGCGAGGTAGAGGAAGAACGGCTTGTCGGGGTCGTGCGCGCGCAGCGACTTCACCATGGAGATGGCCTCGTCGGTGATGTCGTCGGTGTAGTAGTAGCCCTCGGGCAGTTCGTCGATGTCGAGTGGGCTGTTGTCGCGGACCAGTTGGTGGGGGTGGAACAGGCTGGTCAGGCCCTCCAGCACGCCGTAGTACCGGTCGAAGCCCTTCTGCAGCGGCCAGTTGCGCCGGTCGTCGGCGGCGTTGGAGGCGGAGTCGCGGGTCAGGTGCCACTTGCCGACCGCGTACGTGGCGTATCCCGCGTCGTGCAGCACCTCGGCGAGGGTGGGGACGTCCTGGCCGATCTCCATGCCGTAACCGGGGAATCCGGGGTCGGAGTTGGCGACCGTCGCGTACCCGACGCGGTGCGGGTTGAGGCCCGTGAGCAGGGCAGCCCGGGCGGGGGAGCACAGCGGCATGGTGTGGTAGTTGGCCAGTCGCAGGCCCTTCGCGGCCAGGCCGTCGAGCACGGGGGTGGCGATCTCGGCGCCGAAGGGGCCGATGTCGCTGTAGCCCATGTCGTCGACGAGGACCACGACGATGTTCGGGGCGCCACCGCCGGGCGAGCGCCGCGGCAGCCAGGCGGGTTCGGATTCGGCGAAGGTGCGGCCCACGTGGCCCGCGAACCCCTCGTAGGGGTCGCGGCGGTTCGGGGTACCGGTCGGCTCGGTCACGGGCGGGCCCCACTGCCGCGGCGGTTGAGCGGCAGCCGGCCGAGGACCACCGCCATACCGCAGGTGTCGGTGAGCGCGGAGAACACCAGGCCCGCGGCGATCGCCGCGGACAGCAGCTGGAAGACCGGGTGCACGAACAGCCCGAGGAGCAGGCCGAGCAGCACGACGGCGCCCGCGGTGAAGCGGACCTGTCGTTCCATTCCCCACACGGCCCTGGCCGGCCCGTCCGGGGAAGGGAGGTCGTGGCCGGCGGCCGTCCAGGCGCTGGTGCCGCCGGTGAGGCTGGCAGCGGGAACCCCGTGCGCGGCGAGGGCCGCGGCGGCCTTCCCGGAGCGGGCTCCGGAGGCGCACACCAGCAACAGGGTGCCCCGCTCGGCGGCCTGCCGGAGCTCGGGCATGCTCCGCTCGATCCGGTCGAGGGGGACGTTGACGGAGTCCGGAAGATGACCGGAGGTGAATTCGCCGGGGGTCCTGACGTCGACGACGGTCAGCTGGGGCAGGCGGGCCTTCGCTTCGCCGACGCTGAGGGTGGGGGAGACTCTCATGGCTGAACTGGTCCTTGGCTGAGTCGGAACGGGCGCGGCCTGCGGGTCCACAGGGCCCTGGCCGTGCCGGGGATGTTAGGCACTTCCGGGCCTCACGGACGGGAGGCCGCACGACTGCCATGAGGTCGCCATGCAGCGGCAACAACCGGGGCTCGCCCCGACGTCTCAAGCGGCCCCGGCCGCGTCAAGCAGGGCACCGGCGACCGTCCGACCCCGCTGACCGATGTGCTCCCCAGGTGGAGTGAACCTTCCCGCCCACAGGCCGGACCGGGATCAGGCAGGGTGGGCGGCCACGCGGAACCCGATGTTGCCGGTGGAACTGTCGGGCGTATTGGAACTGCGTGCGGCCACCCGGTAACGGTTGCAGTAGGAGTCGTGGCACAAGTACGAACCGCCGCGCATCGCCCGCGAGGTCTCCTCGCCCGGTGTGAACCGGTCCGCGCACCACTCCCAGACGTTGCCGACGGTGTTGTAGAGCCCGAAGCCGTTGGGCCGGAAAGACTTCACGGGGGCGGTGCCCGCATGGCCGTCGGCGGCGGTGTTGAGCACCGGGAAGTCGCCCTGCCAGATGTTGCACATGTGGCGGCCGTCTGGCATGAGCTCGTCTCCCCACGGGTAACGGCGCTGCTCCAGGCCGCCGCGTGCCGCGTACTCCCACTCGGCCTCGGTGGGCAGACGGGTCCTGGACCAGGCGCAGTATGCCTGGGCGTCGCGCCAGGACACGTGGACGACGGGGTGGTTCTGCCGGTCGGTGACGTGCGAGCCGGGCCCTTCGGGGTGGCGCCAGCCGGCCCCTTCCACCGCCCGCCACCACGGGGCGGCCGCCACGGGCGGGGAGACCGCGGCGACCTCCTCGGCGAGGAACGCCCCGAAGGTGAAGGAAAAACCGAAGTGCTCGGCGTCGGTGGTGTGGCCGGTGGCCTTGACGAAGGTGGCGAACTGGGCGTTGGTCACGGCTGTGGCCGCGATACGGAAGGACTCCACGGCCACCTCGCGGACCGGCCCCTCGGCGTCCGCGGGGAAGCCCTCCGGGTCGTCCGTGCCCATGAGGAAGCTCCCGCCGGGCAGGCTGAGCAGCTGCCGCGCCACGCGAGAGGGCGGGGGTGTGGGGGGCGGTGGGACGAGGGTGAGCGTCGGGGCGTGGGCGTCGGCGTGGCCAGGGGTGCAGCATGCGGGCATGACGGCTCCGTCGGGACGGTGGGCGGCCGGGCGCCCGGGCCTCGCGGCACGGGTGCCCGGCCGGCGGTGCGGGTGTACGGGTCAGGCCACGCGGTCGGCGGCGAGCCGGGCGGCCAGGGCGGGGATCCCGAGGGCCTGCTCCTCGGCGGGGGTGGCCTGGTGGAGCTTGTTGGCGAGCTGGTGCGGGTCGCCCGCCAGGTCGTAGTACTCGCGGAACTTCACCTGGCCGGTACCGGACACGGTGCCGTTCGCGTCGGTCGTCAGGTCGTAGTACTCGGTGTACTGCACGTCCTTGGCCACGTACGAGGACCAGGTCGGTGCCCCGCCGGCGCCGGCGCCCTGCTTCCACCACTCCACCAGCAGGTGGTCGCGGCTGTAGGAGGAGAGCAGGGAGCGGCCGTCCTGGGGTGCGGCGGGGGTGATGCCCGCCGCGTCGAGGATGGTCGGCGCGATGTCGATGTTCGCGACGATCCGGTTGTCCGTGGTCCCCGCCCCTCGGCCGCCTGCCGGCCAGGAGAGGTAGAACGGCACCTCGTGCGCGGGGCGGTACGGCACCGACTTGGCGGTCCAGCCGTGGTCGCCCCAGCTGAACCCGTTGTCGCCGACGTAGACGACGAGGGTGTTGTCGAGCTGGCCCAGGGCCTGGAGCTTGTCCTTGAAGGCCTGCACCGCGTCATCGACGGAGAGCAGCGTGCGCAGCTGCTCGGCGCGGATGGCCTGGCCGTCGGCGAGGGTGCCGGTGGCGTTGCGGATGTACGCCGGTTTGTCGCTGCGGTCGTTCTCGGGGACCGACGGTCGGCCGTTCCAGTCCGGTACGGGGGTGCCCGCGTATTTCGCCTCGGGGGTGCGCGGGCCGTGGGAGGCGTAGGGGGTGACGTACGCGAACCAGGGCCGGGTGTCGGTGGCGGCCTTGTCGAGGAAGTTCAGCGTGCGGTTCTTGATGATGTTGGTGGTGTAGCCGTTGATCGTCTGGACGGTGCCGTTGACGTTCCACCGGGCGTCGACGTAGCCGGGCTGGAGGAGGGCGAACTCCTCGAAGTGCGGCGGGTTGTCCGCGAGGGTCCAGGAGTTGAGGTACTTCCCGAACAGGCCGGTGCGGTAGCCCGCCTGTTTGAGGTACTTCTGCACGGTGCTGCTCTGGTCGAGGGCGTGGGAGGCGCCGTTGTTGCGGACGCCGTGGTTGTGGGCGTGGCGGCCGGAGAAGACGCTGGACCGGGACGGCGCGCACAGGGGGGTGGTGACGTGGCCGTCGGTGAACGTCACGCCCTGGCCGGCGAGCCAGGCGACGGTCTTGGGCAGCGCCCACTCGGTGTGTTTGGGCTGGTCGTCGGTGACGATCAGCAGGATGTTCGGGCGTCCGGCGGCAGCGGCGGGGCCGGCTCCGGCGACCTGCGCGAGGGCCGGTACGGCGGTGGCGGCCGCCACCGCGGCGGCGCCGCCGAGGAAGCCGCGGCGGCTCACCGGGGATCGTCCGTTCTCGCTGATCTCGCTGATCTCGCTGTTCTCGCTCATGATGTCTATTCCTCCTGGGTGCGTCGGCGCATGGAGGCACGGCAGGGCGGGCGGCCGGAAGCCGCCGCCTGCGGTGCGGAAGGGGAAGAGACGGGAATCAGGCTGGGGCGCCAGGTGGGATCCCGTGGGGAGAGAAGGGCGCGTTCAGCGCGCCGGGGCGACCGTACACAGGGCGCTCGCCAGGCGCCCTTGGTCGACGTGGCGGCGCGCAGTGAGGATTCCTGCTGCCATGGCGATGAGACTAGGTGAACCGGAACCGCGTATCCATGTACGGCAGATGAAATGGGAAGCGGGCCGTGGGACGCCACGGGCCCGCGCCGTAAGCGCGGGCTACGGACAGCACGCCGCAGCTGCCGTGCCCTTGGGGATGAACGCGTCCTTGCGTGGCTTCGACACCCATGGGCTGTGCAGGAAAAGCGCATCCTGCTGCCACTCGCGCAGGCAGGCACCGTCCGTCGGCCGCAGCTCGGCGAGAGGCTCCGGCCTTCGGCCGCCGGCCGGCCCTCGAGGGCGGTGCAAGCAGGGACGTGGAGCCATGCTTCGTTCGAGGGATCTCAACGTCGCACCACCACGACGACAGGCCAGGGTGGGACGTTTCTTCACCGCATTTGGCCGCCAGCCCTCGGCCATGCCGGGGAGAGCGGCTCGGGGATCATCCGTCGCATGGCGTTTCTGAAGAGTTCCAGGTGTCCGTGGTTCGCGCATGCGAGCGGTGGTCCTCGGCAGGGTGCGGGCGGCCCGGCCGGAGGGATGCGGTGATTCCCGTGCAGGGCGGCCGGCACGGACGGGATGTGCGGGTGATCGTGGTCGGAGCGGGGTTCTCGGGGCTCGGCGCCGCCATCCGGCTGTGCGAAGCGGGGTTTCGCGATGTGCTGGTGCTGGAGAAGGCGCCGCAGCTGGGCGGAACGTGGCGGGAGAACACCTACCCGGGCTGTGCCTGCGACGTACCCTCGACGCTCTACAGCTACTCCTTCACCCCGAACACGGCCTGGAGCCGCATGTTCGCCGGACAGAAGGAGATCCACACCTACCTCACCACCACCGCCGAGCGGTACGGGCTCGCCGATGTGCTGCGCTGCGGCGTGCAGGTGCACGGAGCCCGCTGGGATCCGGCCGCCGGGCGCTGGCTGCTTCAGACCAGCGACGGGCCCTACAGCGCCGCGGTCCTGGTCATGGCCACCGGTCCGTGGCACGTCCCGCGCCCGTTGGACGTGCCGGGGCTCGACGGATTCGCCGGGCCCGTGCTCCACACCGCCCGCTGGGACGACAGCGTCGACCTGGTCGGGAAGCGTGTGGGCGTGGTCGGCAGTGGCGCCTCCGCCGTGCAGGTCGTCCCGGCCGTCACCGGCCGGGCTGCGGCCGTGCACCTCTTCCAGCGCACCGCCCAGTGGGTACTGCCCAAACCCGACCTGCCCCTGTCCCCCGCTTTCAACCGTGTCGTGGACCGCCTGCCCGGCGCCCGCCGCGGCCTGCGCGCCTCCCAGTACGCACTGCAGGAAAGCTTCGGCTACGCCTTCCGCCATCCCGAGCTCGCCCGCCTCCTCGAAGCCGGCGCCCGGGCGCACCTGCGACGTGCCGTTCCGGACCCGCAGCTGCGCCGGGCCCTCACCCCCGACTACCGGCTGGGCTGCAAGCGCCTGCTCACCTCCAGCACCTACTACCCGGCCCTGAACCGGCCGCACGTGCGCCTGCACCCCACCGCGGTGAGCGCCGTGCGCGGCAACACGATCGTCGGCGCCGACGGCACCACCGCCGAAACGGACGTCCTCATCACCGCCACCGGCTTTCGCGTCGGCGAACTACCACTGGCCGGGGACCTGTACGGCGCGGACGGACGGACCCTGGACGACGTCTGGGGCGGCGAACCGCAGGCCTACCTCGGCACCACCGTCACCGGCTTCCCCAACCTCTTCCTGCTCCTGGGACCCAACCTGCTCGGCGGCTCCACCTCCGCCATCACCGTCCTGGAAGCCCAGCTCACCCACCTCACCACCGCCCTGACCCACCTCGACCGGAGCGGCAACCAGGCTCTGGAGGTCCGGCCCGCAGTCCAGGACACCTACAACAGCGCCGTACAGAAGGCGCTGGCGACCACCGTCTACAACACCGGCGGATGCACCAGCTACTACCTGACCTCCAGCGGCCGCAACACCTTCGCCTGGCCTTGGTCCACCGCACGCCTCACACGCCGGCTTCGCCACTTCGACCCCACCTCCTACATCTGGCACACCCCCTCCCCACCCCTCTCCCTCCCCATCCCGCGAGCACCGCAGGATGACAGCCTCGGGGCCTTCCGGCGCCGGCAGACCCGCGATTGAGCACGGGTGGCCGCCCGGCCAACTCCGTTGCACCGCAGAGGAATGTCTTGCGAGATCAGGTTTCGTGTGGAGTGTTCGTGGCGAAGTACTTCCACCATGGGCTTATCACCGGTTGCCGGTCATCCTGCTGTCGCTGTCTTCAGAGAGCCCCGAGGCGGGCGTCCCGTCCCGATGTTGGGCCCACGGGTCGATGCAGAGGCGGAGCGGACCGCGCGCGTGCTGGCCGGGCTGTCGACGCATGCCGGACCTGTCGAGCGGACCCTCGCGCTGCGGGAGGCCGCCGCGGCTGCGGGTGAGTTGGTGGCCGCACTGTCGGATCTGGCTCCGGCCGTGGTCGGTGAGGGACTGCCGGCGGAGTCGATCAGTCAGTCGTTCTTCCGGGTCCGTGAGGGGGAGCTGTCGGATCAGCAGGCTGCCCTGCACGGTGTCCTGGTCGTCCACCGCGGTCTGGAAGATCTGTGTGATGCTCCGCTGTCGGGTTCCGACCTGGCGCTGGAGGTGGCCGGGATGCGGCAGTCGGTGCTCGATCTCACCGGCGCAGCGCCGGGCGCGGACCATGACTCCGTCCCGCCGGTGACCGTCCCCGAGGCCGGTGCGGGATCGCCGTTGGAGAGTGTGTGGAGTGCTCGGTGGCTCATCGGTCACCAGGTCCATGTCCTGTTCAACATCTGCGCCGCAGTCGCCGTGGCCGACGCCGCCCGCCATCTGCGGCACGGCGACGGCGACGCCGCGCTGCTGAGACTGGCAGACGCGACGGTGTACGTGCGGGGTTTCCCTGCGGCCATGACCCACGCGAGTACGGTCCCGGCCGACTACTACATGGCGGCGATACGCCACACCATGGCGCCGCCGTCGGTGGACGTCCCGTTGAGCGGGCGCCAGCATCGCGGATACAAGCTATTCCGGGCGGCGATGAAGGACCTTCTGTCCGTGGTTCCCGACTCCTACGCGCGGTTGGCGGCCCGCGCCCCGGAGCTGGCCGAGGCGCGGGGCGCGCTCCTGGAAGCCGACATCGTGGACGGTGAACGGCACGTCACCCTCGCGTACTCGATGGTGCACCTGCGTCGTTCCATCGCTCAGAAACCCGAAGGCCCCGACAATGCCGTGGCCGAACTACGGCTCATGCGGCATCGCCGCGCGGCCCAGTACGCCTCGCTGACCCGATTCGGGGACCACTACATCGCCGACGCCGTGGCCGGCCTGCGCCACTCGTGAGTCCGCGCGCCCGCCGCCCACACCCCGGCAGGAGACCCCCATGCCCGAGATGACGCCCGACACCACCCCGAGCACCGTCCGAGCCGCGGACCGGGAACTGGATCCGGCCGATGCCGGCGCATGCGAACGTCTGGCCCGCACCCTGTGCACTCGCGGGGACCACCAGGTCGACAGCCCCGAATGGGTGACAAGGGCCCGGGACGCCTGGGAAGACCTTCCGCTACAGCTGCGCCGCGAAGTGCGCCGCTTCCGAAGGCATTCCGGTCCACACGGCACCTTGGTGATCGGCGGCCTGCCCGTCGATCAGGCGGCCCTGCCCGCGACACCGTCCGTACCGGGCTCGGTCCAGCGCCAGGCCACCGTTGCGGCCGCGGTGCTCACCATGGTGGCATGCGGGCTCGGCGAGCCCCTCGCCTACCGGGCCGAGAAATCCGGCGCCCTCGTGCAGGACGTCGTGCCCGTGCCCGGGCAGGAGACCTTCCACGGCAACGCCGGATCGGCGCCGCTGTCCTTCCACACCGAGAACGGCTTCCACCCCCACCCACCCGACTATGTGATCTTCCTGTGCCTGCGCGCCGACCACGACCGACGCGCCGGCATGCGCGTCGCCGGCATCCGCCAAGCGCTGCCGCTCCTCACCCCGGCCAGTCGCCAGATCCTGTTCTCACCGGAGTTCATCACCACACCCCCACCCTCCTTCGGCTTCGACGCCGCCGCGAGCGGGCCCGACGTCGAGCCCCGACCGGTGCTGTCGGGAGCGGTCGAGGATCCCGACATACGCATGGCCCAACTCGTCACCACCCCTCTCACCCCTCGGGCTGCAGCGGCGCTGGCCGAATTCGGCCGCGCCTGCGAGGCGACCGCCCGCACCCTGCTCCTGACACCCGGCGACCTGGTCGTCATCGACAACCGCGTCACCGTCCACGGCCGCACCGCCTTCCACCCCCGGTACGACGGAGCGGACCGCTGGCTGCAACGCACGTACGTCACCACCGACCTGCGCCGCTCCCGCGACCACCGACCCCACGACGGCCACGTACTCGCCCGCTGACCAGCCCCTGTGACTCAGCCGACTCCCAAGTCCTCAGGGGGTCGTTCGATGGCCTGGGAGCGCAGTTGCCGGGCGGGACCCCCGTCGAAGAGGCAGGCCGCGCCGTTGGCGAAATCGAAGACCGGCGTCGCCGGCACCGCGACGGCGTGGACCGCCTCGGCAAGGGTCGCGTAGCGCTGTAGAGCGCGGCTGGTATGGGAGGTGGCGTACAGACCGCCCGGCATGGCTGCGACCACACCGCGACCACCAGCATCCCGGGCACGGAAAAGGCCGCCCTCTCATGTGCGAGAGAACGGCCTCCGACCTGCGTAAAGCATGGTCGGGACGACAGGATTTGAACCTGCGACCCCTTGACCCCCAGTCAAGTGCGCTACCAAGCTGCGCCACGTCCCGATGCCCGCTGACCTGGGGTTTCCCCTGGCTGAACGTGCAGGAGAACGATACCGCACTTCGAGAGGTGGTCGCACGCACCGCGTGCCGACGGCGGTACGGCGCGACGAGGGCTTGACCTCAAGCGAGCTTGAGGTTGAAAGATCGACTCATGACACAGGCAACCGCGAGCACGGGGCTCGGTTACGAGGACCTCGCGCCGCTCATCACGCTCATGACCGGGGCCGAGAAGCACGGCCCCGCCGCCTCCTCCACGCTGGACGCGCTGTGGGTGCTCTACGACCGGGTACTGCGCGTCGGCCCCGGTACCGCCGAGGACGCCGGGCGGGACCGGTTCCTGCTGTCCAAGGGGCACGGGCCGATGGCCTACTACGCCGTCCTCGCCGCCAAGGGGTTCGTCCCCGTCGGCTGGCTGAGCGGTTTCGGCGCCTACGACTCACCCCTCGGGCACCACCCGGACCGCACCCTCGTCCCCGGCGTGGAGATCGGCAGCGGCTCCCTCGGACACGGTCTGCCGCTCGCCGTCGGGAGCGCGCTCGGGCTGCGGGCCCAGGGGTTGACCGACCCGGCGGTGTGGGTGCTGATCGGCGACGCCGAGCTGGACGAGGGCAGCAACCACGAGGCGATCGCGTACGCCGGCTCGGCCGGGCTGGAGCGGCTGCACACGATCGTGATCGACAACGACTCCGCGACCCACGGCTGGCCGGGCGGCATCGCCTCGCGTTTCGAGGCGGCGGGATGGTCGGCGACCACCGTGGACGGCCGGGACCACGCGGAGCTGCACGCCGCGTACACCGCGCCGCACCCGGGCCGGCCGCACGCCGTCGTCGCCCGCGTCGAGAAGAAGCAGTAGAAGCACGGATCAGGAAGCAGGGGGAGACATGGACACCATGCGCGAACGGTTCATCTCGGTCACATCTCACGCACTCGACGAAGATCCACGGCTGGCCCTGGTGCTCGCCGAGATCACCGTGGACGGCTTTCGCCCGGCCCGGGAACGCCACCCGGACCGGGTGATCAACGTCGGCATCCGCGAGCAGCTGCTCGTGGGCGTGGGCGCCGGGCTGGCGCTCACGGGGCTGCGGCCCGTCGTGCACACCTTCGCCAGTTTCCTGGTGGAACGCCCCTTCGAGCAGATCAAGCTCGACTTCGGGCACCAGGGCACGGGCGGGGTACTGGTCAGCGCGAACGGGAGTTACGACTGGCCGGCCGGTGGGTTCACCCACATGGCACCGGGTGACGTGGCCCTGCTGGACACCCTGGACGGCTGGACCGTCCACGTCCCGGGCCACCCCGACGAAGCCGAGGCGTTCCTGCGCCACGCCTACGCCGCCGGGGACGACCGGGTGTACGTCCGGCTGTCGGCGCAGTCCAACGCCGAAGCCCGGCCCGTGACCGGCCTGGGGTTCCAGACGGTACGGGAGGGGCGCGCGGGCGTCGTGGTCGCCGTCGGCCCGCTGCTCGACAACGTCCTCGCCGCGACCGAGGGCACGGACGTGACCGTCCTGTACGCGCCGACCGTGCGGCCCTTCGACGACGCGGCCCTGCGCGCCGCCGCCGGGCGCGGCGCGGCGGACGTGGTCCTGGTCGAACCGTACCTCGCGGGCACCTCGACGACTGCCGCCAACGACGCCCTGGGGCACGTTCCGCACCGGGTGCTCGGCCTGGGCGTTGGCCGCGCCGAGCTGCGCCGCTACGGGACGCTCGACGAGCACACGGCCGCCCACGGCCTCGACCCGGCTTCGCTGCGCGCCCGCATCGCCGCCTTCACCCGGAGCTGAGCTCCTCATCGCCTCCCGCCGTACCGTCGCCCACCTCGGGGTGGGCGACGGCGAGGCGCTCGGGGGCCGCCTGCAGCGGGAGTCGGAGAGGATCGCTGACCAAGGAGCTTCGCCCGCGGCGGCGCCGCCTCACCCGCACCGGCCCGTCGGCCGGTCGTCCGCACGCAGTTCGTCCGCACGCAGTTCGTCCGCGCGGCGCGCGTCCCGACGGTCCTCCCGTTCGTGCACCAGTTCCACCAGCTCGCCGGCCAGCTCCTTCACCGTCGCCAGCCCCGCCAGACCCCACCGCCTCGGCACCACGTCCACCGCGCACACCGTCCCCAGGACGATCCCGCGCCGGTCGGTGAGCGGTGCGCCCACGTAGGAGCGCACCCCGCTCCCGTCCACGACCGCGTTGCCCGCGAAGCGCGCGAAGTCCCGTACGTCCTCCAGCACCAAGGCGCGTCGGCGCACCACCACGTGCGGGCAGTAGCCGTGGTCCCTGGCCAGCGCCCGTGCCGGGTACCCGCTGGCCGGGGCGTCGGGGGCGTGGTGCAGTCCGGTGAAGAACTGCCGCTCCTCGTTGATGAAGTTGATGCCGGCGTACGGCGCGGCCAGCGCGTCGGCGACCCTGCGCGCGAAGGCGTCCAACTCGCCGTCCGCCCGCGCGCCCAGGCCCAGTTCACGCAGCCGGGCGGCGCGCGCGGGCGCCTCCCGGTCCACCGGCGTGAGCAGCAGGTGCCCGGTCGACTCGTAGTAGGTCATGGGCGTCTCCCCCGAATTCCTTATCGCTCCGGATACTTCACATGGTCCGCGTGGCCGGCATGTCCGTCTGGCCCGTCCGGTCCGTCTGGTCCGCGTGGGCTGCTCGCGGCGCCCGCCACGGGTACGGGGCCCGTCCCGCGGGCCCGGCCGTCGACAGCAGGTGGTGGACGAGTGCGGCCAGCGCTTGCGTGCCGGAGGCGGGCAGCCGCGCGTCGCACCGTAGGACGGGCACCTCCGGCCCGAGGCCCACCGCTTCCCGCACCTCGTCGGTGGCGTAGCGGTGTGCGCCGTCGAACTCGTTGACGGCGACGACGAAGCCGATCCCCCGCCGTTCGAAGAAGTCCACCGCGGGGAAGCAGTCGGCGAGGCGGCGCGTGTCGGCGAGCACCACGGCCCCCAGCGCGCCCGCGCACAGCTCCTCCCACAGGAACCAGAAGCGCTGCTGGCCGGGCGTGCCGAAGAGGTAGAGCACGTGCCCCTCGTCCAGGGTGATCCGGCCGAAGTCCAGCGCCACGGTCGTGGTCGCCTTCGCCTCGACCCCTGCCAGCGGGTCGGCTGCCTCGCTCAGCCCGCTCAGCACCTCCTCCGTGCTCAGCGGCTCGATCTCGCTCACCGCGCCCACGAAGGTGGTCTTGCCCGCCCCGAACCCGCCCGCGACCAGGATCTTCAAGGTCGCGGGGAGGCTCTGGGCGGGTGTCTCACAGCCTTCTGCGCAGGCCATCGAGCACCGCCCGGAGCAGGGACTGGTCGTCGGCGGCGAACGAGCCGCCGCCCGGGAAGCGCGGCGCCCGCACCGTGACGGCCCCCTGTTCCATCAAGTCGGACAGGAGCACCTTGACCACCACCGCGGGCAGCCTCAGCTGTCCCGCCACCTCCGCGACGGTGACGGCCGCCGCGCCCGCGCACAGCCGCAGCGCGCAGGTGTGTTCGGGGCCCAGCGGTGCGCGGGGCCGCACGCCGGTCGCCGTGACCAGCGACAGCAGGTCGAGGGCGACGGCCGGCCGGGTCCGCCCGCCGCTCGCCGTGTAGGGGCGCATCACCCGGCCCGCCGAATCGTCCACCCACGGCGTGTCGCGCACCGTGCGCGGGACCCCGGGCTCCCCCGGTGGCCCACAGACCGTCACTCCGCGCCGGCGGCGGGCCGCCTCGGCGGCGCGGCCAGGTACGGGCGCACGCTCTTCACCAGCATCGCCATCTCGTAGCCGAGCACGCCGGCATCGGCCTCCCGGTCCGCCAGTACGGCCAGACAGGTGCCTGACCCCGCCGCCGACACGAACACGAGGGCGGTGTCGAGCTCGACCACCACCTGCCGGACCTCGGCGCCGTCCGCGAACCGCGATCCGGCGCTGCGGCCCAGCGAGTACAGCCCGGAGGCGAGCGCCGCCAGGTGGTCGGCGCTGTCGGCGTCCAGCCCGTGCACGCACGTGACGAGACCGTCGGCGGTCAGCAGTACGGCGCTGCGCGTGTACGGCACCCGCTGGACCAGGCCGCTGAGCAGCCAGTCGAGATCCGAGAGCCGACCGGTCGTCGTCGCCACTTCGCCGCCCATGGGGATGCGCTCCTTCGCTGTCGGGTGAGACGCCGGGGTCACGTGGGGTGCTCCGACTGGGCGAGGCCGAAGCCCCGTTGGAAGGCGGCCATCAGGCCGGGGTCGTGTACGGGCTGCTCCGCGCCCGGGTCCCGGAAGGCCCGGGGTACGGGGGCCTCGCGCAGCTGGGGCGCGAGATGGTCCTGAGCCCGCCGCCGGGGCAGCGACGGCCGCTCCCCACCGGTCCGGGCGGCCGGTACGGGCAGCGGGACCGGCGCGGGCTCGGGCACCGGCGTCGGCTCGCGCACCACCGCGGGCGCGGGGACGGGCGCGGGCGCCGCAACCGGCGCCGCCCCCCACCCCGCGGGGATCCCCGTGCCCGGCACGTCAGCGGCCCAGGCCGGTACGGACGGACGCGGACCTGACGGAGCCGGGCCGAACGGATGCGGCCCGGACGGAGACGGGCGTGACGGAGACGGGCCGGACGGCTCGGTCCTGGGCGGGCTCACGCGTACCGGTTCCAGCGGCGGGGCGCCCGCCCCCGCCCCCTCCCCGGTCCCCCACGAGGTGGCCGGCGAGCCGCCCAGGGCGTCGGCCGTGCCGGGGGCCCGCGCCCCGAGCAGATCGAGGGGCAGGACGAGGACGGCGAGTACGCCGCCGTAGATGTTGGACTTGAGCTCGACGGCGATCCCGTGCCGCCGGGCCAGCGCGGAGACGACGAACAGGCCGATCCGGCCGTCCGCCAGCAGGTTCCGGACGCTGATCTGGTCGGGGTCGCCCAGCAGGGCGTTCATCCGGTGCGCTTCCTCGGGCGGCATCCCGAGGCCCCGGTCCTCCACCTCGATCGCGATACCGGCGGTGACCCACTCCGCGCGCAGCACCACATCGGTGTCCGGTGCGGAGAACACCGTGGCGTTCTCGACGAGTTCGGCGAGGAGGTGCACGACGTCGGCGACGGCGTGCCCGCGTACGGTGCCGCCCGCCGGGGGCACCACCTTGACCCGGGTGTACTGCTCGACCTCCGCGACCGAGGAGCGCAGCACCTCGCTCAGGTCGATGGGACGGGACCACTGGCGGCGCGAGGCGGCGCCGCCGAGCACGGCGAGGTTCTCGGCGTGGCGGCGGATCCGGGTGGCGAGGTGGTCGACGTGGAAGAGGTCTCTGAGCAGGTCCGGGTCCTCGACCGTGTCCTCCAGGTCGTCCAGCAGCGAGATCTCGCGGTGGACGAGGGACTGGAGGCGGCGCGCGAGGTTGACGAAGACCTCGACCTTGCGGTCGCTGTCGGAGGGGGCGACCGGGCCGCCGAGCCGGACCAGGGTCGTGTGCGCGTGTTCGCGGGCCCCGCGCAGCTCCTGGGAGAGCAGCCAGAACTCGTCCATTCCGGCGGTGTCGCCGCCCGCCGCCGGCCCGTCGGGGCCGCCGCGCACCGGGCGGGCGGGGAGTTCCCCCCGCTCCAGGCCCTCGGCGGCCGTGCGCAGCTCCTGGCGGCCGCGGACGCTGGAGCGGCGCAGCGCCTCGCACCGGTCGCGGACGGTGTTGGCCGCGCGCTGGGCCCCGAGCAGGGCGGCCGCGAGCGCGCCGACGACGAGCAGGGCGCACCCGGTGAGCACCGGCCAGAGCCTGGCGTCGCGGGCCCCCGCGCCGCCGCCGAGCTGGAGCGCGAAGATCACCGCGGCGGCTCCGCTGAGCCCGGCGGCGAGCGTCGGCAGGACGGCGGAGCGGATCAGCTGAGGACGTATGTGCCGGCCGGGACCGGTGACGGCGTGTCTCGACGGGGAGTGGCGGGCGGCGCGGAGTCCGGACATCTTCGTCCTCGGTCAGTGGGGCCCGGCCCCCGGGCGTCCCGGGATCCGGTGTTGATCACCGGATACCCACGCTAGACCGCACGCTCCCGCCCTGGACGGCCAGTTGGGGAACTTGCCCCGGGTGCTTCCCGCTCCCGGTGGAGCGCTCGCACGACAGCCCGAATGCGCCGGTGGCACGTGCGCCCGTGCACGCCGGGGCGTGCGGCAGGCGTCGGGCCATGCGAATCGGCGAACTGGCCGAGCGGGCGGGCACCAGCACGCGGACGCTCCGGTACTACGAAGCACGGGGACTGCTGCCCGCGCGG
>NZ_JBEXOV010000084.1:0-32511 GCF_040611715.1 Streptomyces sp. NPDC006544
ACCTTCTTGCCCCGGGTGGGTCCCCCCCCCCCCGGCGGGGGGGGGCCCCGCCGCGCCCCCCCGGGCCGGGCCCCCCCCCCCGCCCGTACATCCGCACCCGCGCCCACGGCGCGAACGCCCTTGCCCGGCGGCCCCTGCCACCGGCACCGCGTTTCGACTACGGCGTCGCTGCCGACGGCACGAGGCGACGGGCCCCCGCGGCCGGGGTGACCGAGAGGATCCGCGGGGCCCGGTAGCCGGCGGCCTCGAAGGCGGCCGTGACGGCGCCGCCCACCGCGCTTTCCGTCCCGGCCCGCACCAGGGCGATGACGGAGCCTCCGAAGCCGCCCCCCGTCATCCGCGCACCGAGCGCCCCGGCGCCCTGGGCGGCCGCCGCGGCGAGGTCGGTCTCCGGGCAGGAGACGCGGTAGTCGTCGCGCAGCGAGGCGTGGCCCTCGTCGAGGATCGGTCCGAGCGCCGCGGCGTTCCCCTCCCGCAGCCGGGACACCGCCTCGGCGACGCGGGCGTTCTCGGTCACCACGTGACGGACCAGGGGGACGAGTTCCGCGGGCAGCGCGCGCACGGCTCCGGGGAGTTCCTCGGTGCGCAGGTCGCGCAGGGCGGGCAGGCCGAGCAGCGCCGCCGCCCGTTCGCAGCCCGCGCGCAGGGCGGCGTACGCGCCGTCTCCGAGGTCGTGGCTGACCCCGGTGTCGATCACCAGCAGCCGCAGCCCCTGGCCCCGCAGGTCGAAGGGCACCTGCTGGTGGTGCTCCGGGGTGCGGGCGTCGAGGTGGAGGGCCGCCTCGGCGGTGCAGCAGACGGAGGCCATCTGGTCCATGATTCCGCAGGGGACGCCGGCGAAGCCGTTCTCCGCGCGCTGGGCGATGCGGGCCAGTTCGGGTCCGGACAGCTCCAGCCCGTACAGCTCGTCGTACGCGACGGCGACAGCGCATTCCAGAGCGGCGGAGGAGGAGAGTCCGGCGCCGGTGGGCACCGTGCTGTCGAAGTGGAGGTCCGCGCCCCCGACCGGGTGTCCCGCCTCGGCGAGGGCCCAGACCACGCCGGCCGGATAGGCGGCCCAGCCCGCCACGGCGCCGGGGGCGAGCCCGGACACCGCGAGGTCGGTGATCCGGCCGTCGCCCTGTGCGCTGTGCAGGCGCAGCAGCCCGTCGGTGCGGCCGCGCGCGGCCAGCAGCGTGGACTGCGGGAGGGCGATCGGGAGGGCGAACCCGTCGTTGTAATCGGTGTGTTCGCCGATCAGGTTGACGCGGCCCGGCGCGGCCCAGACACCGTCCGGGTCGCCGCCGAAGAGCCGCCGGAAGGAGTCCGCGACCAGGCCCGCCCGGTCGGCGTCCCCGGGGGCGTCGCCGTCGCCGCCGACGTCGTGCCGGTGATCGGTCCGGTGCATCACAAGGCCTCCCGAAGTCGTCGCGCGGCCGCCTCGGGGGCCACGTCGTTGATGAAGGCCTCCGTACCGGATTCGGCACCGGCGAGGAACTTGAGCTTGTCGGCGGTCCGGCGGACGGTGAACAGCTCGAGGTGCAGGGCCAGTTCGGCGCCGCCGGTGCGGGGAGCCTGGTGCCAGGCGGAGATGTACGGGGTGGGAGCCTGCCCCTCGGGCCGCCCCGGTACGGGGAACAGCCGGTCGAACCGGCGCAGCAGGTCCAGGTAGATGCCGGGGAACTCGGCCCGCTCGGCCTCGTCGAGGTGGGTCAGGTCGGCGACGCGGCGGTGCGGGTAGAGGTGCACCTCGTACGGCCAGCGGGCGGCGTACGGCACGAAGGCGGTCCAGTGTTCCCCTGCCGTCACCACCCGCTCGGCGGCGGCTCGGGCGCCGGCCAGCAGGTCCTCGAAGAGGTTGCGTCCGGTGGTGGCGCGGTGGGCGGCCGCGGCGGCCGTCATCTTGGCGGTGCGCGGGGTGACGAAGGGGAAGGCGTAGATCTGGCCGTGCGGGTGGGCGAGCGTCACCCCGATCTCGGCGCCCCGGTTCTCGAAGCAGTACACCTGCTCGACGCCCGGGAGGGCCGAGAGCTCCGCCGTGCGGTCGGTCCACGCGTCCAGGACCAGGCGGGCCGCGTCCGGGGTGAGGTCGGCGAAGGCGGCCTCGTGATCCGGGGTGAAGCAGACGACCTCGCAGCGTCCCGCGTCGCCCGCGAGGGAGGGGAACCGGTTCTCGAAGACGGCCACCTCGTAGTCCGCGGCGGGGATCTCGCCGAGCCGGCCGTCCCGGGAGGGGCAGAGCGGGCATTCGCCGGCGGGCGGGTGGTAGGTGCGGGCCTGCCGGTGGGAGGCGATCGTGATCCAGTCGCCGGTCGCCTCGTCCCGCCGCAGTTCCGGACGGCTGTCCACCCGGTCCAGCGGGCGCAGATCGGGCGCGTCGCGTTCGGCGCTCTCGTCGCGGTCGAAGTAGATGAGGTCGCGGCCGTCCGCGAGTTTCATGATGATCTTCTTCACTCATCAAGAGTAAACAAATTCAAACACCATCCACCAGAGCCGCGGGCGGGTATTTCCTCAGACTCCAACAAGATCGCCGTGCTATCTTGCGACCTTCTGACCGGATTCGCAGATCCCCCCGGGAGTGACCCGTGGCCGAGCAGGCTGCCCACCTGGCCCACCAGCGACGCGCGCTCATCCTCGACGCGGTCCGTCGCGACGGCTCCGTACGGGTGGCGGACCTGGTCGGTCAGCTCGGCGTCTCGGACATGACGGTCCGCCGGGACCTCGACGCCCTCGCCCGGCGCGGCGTCGTGGAGAAGGTCTACGGCGGGGCCGTGGCCACCTCCGGCGCCAGCGCGCACGAGCCGGGCTTCGACGCCAAGTTCGATCTGGGCGCGGCCGCCAAGGCCGCCATCGCGGCGGCGGCCGCCACCCTCGTGGAACCGGGCAGCGTGGTCGCGATCTCCGGGGGAACCACCGCGCACGCGGTCGCCGCCCGCCTGCTGGGCGTCCCGCGGCTCACGATCGTCACCAACTCCCTGCCGGTGGCGGATCTCGTACGGGCCGCCGGGCGCGAGGGCGCGGGCCCGGCCCCCACCCTGCTGCTCACCGGCGGTTCCCCCACCCCCTCCGCCGCGCTGGTCGGCCCGCTCGCGGAGCTGGTGATCGGCTCCCTCCACGTGGACCTGCTCGTCCTCGGCGCGCACGGGGTGACGGAAGCGGCCGGGCTGACCACCCCCAACCTCACGGAGGCCCAGACCAACCGGGCCCTGGTCGCCTCGGCCCGGCGGATCGCCGTCGTGGCCGACCACAGCAAGTGGGGAGTGGTCGGGCTCAGCGGCTTCGCGGCGCTGGACCAGGCCGACTGGTTCGTGACGGACCCGGGCATGCCCGCCCCGGCCCGCGCGGTCCTCACCGAGACGGTCGGCGAGCTCCTCGTCGCGGGCGAGGAAATCTGAGGGCCACGGCCGGGGCGGGGGTGCGGATCAGGCGCCGGGTTCCTCGGGAGCCGGCCCGGTGGTGGCCCGGATGACCAGCTCGGGGTCGAACAACAGCTCCCCCGTCGGTACGTCCCGGTTGCTGACCAGCGCCAGGACGCTGCGGGCCACCTCCAGCGCCAGCCGGTCGGCCGGCTGGCGCACCGTGGTCAGCGGCGGATCCGTGAACTCGGTGATGGCCGAACCGTCGTAGCCCACGACCGAGACGTCCCCGGGCACCGAGCGCCCCTGACGGCGGACGCCCCGGATCACACCGAGGGCCATGTAGTCGCTGGCCGCGACGATCGCGGTGGCGCCCAGGGCCAGCAGCGGGCCGACGGCGGCCTGGCCGCCCTCGACCGTGTAGGACTGCCGCACCACCCAGCGCGCCGGGTCCTCGATCCCCCGATGGGCCATGGACTCCAGGAAGCCGCGCACCCGGCGGTCGGCGGGCTGGTTGCCCGCCGGCCCCGAGGCCATCCCGATCCTGCGGTGGCCCAGCCGGTGGAGGTGGTCGACGGCCAGTTCGGCGGCGAGCGCGTCGTCCGTGGAGAAGACCGGGGTGGGCACCCCGTCCGCGAACTCGCCGTTGATCCCGACGTACGGAACCCGTCGCTGGCGCAGCAGTTCGTACGTCTCGGTGTCGGAGCCCTCGACGGTGTTGGACGCGGACAGGAAGACGACGGCCGCGACGCCCTTGTCGACGAGCGCGGAGATGAAGTCCCGCTCCTGCACTCCGCCCGGGAAGGCGGGGCACAGGACCGTCTTCAGTCCGTGCGGGGCGAGCGCCGACTCGATGCGTTCGGCCACGTCCGCGAAGAACGGGTTGGACACGAACTCGGTGATCACCGCGACCAGTTGGCCCTGCGTCTGGCGTTCGTAGCCGAGCTCGGCCATGGCCTGCTCGACCGCGTCCCGGGTCTTCTTCGACACGCCCTGACGCCGGTTGATCACCCTGCTCACGGTCGCCTCGCTGACCTGGGCGCGGGCTGCGACCTCGGTGATCCCGACCTTCATCGCGGTCCTTCCGTGATCGTGAGTGATGCCAGACCGCCGCGCGGCACCGCCAACGAGCGTGCTCCCTCCGGCAGGAACGCGGGCGGACCGTTCATGATACGGCCGTCGGGCCCGTGGACCACGCCCCGGACGTGGACGCCGCCGCCCCGCACCTCGACCATCACCCGGTCCTGGTCCGAGCCGTTGACCAGGTGGAAGTGCCGGTGGGCGGAGAAGTCCAGCGGGACGACCCGGTCGCCGTGCACGCTGATCAGGCAGTCTTCGCCGGCGCTCGCCCGCACGAGCGGGTACAGCTCGTCGGGCCGGCCCGGTTCCACCTCCCCCTCCAGCAGCAGCTCGCGGTGGAGGCTCCACTGGCGCAGCCAGAAACCGACCGCCTCCCGGTGGGCCTGCGGTACCCGGTCCAGCCGCACGGAGATCTGCGGCACCGCGTGCAGGGCCCCGATCAGCTGCCGGGCCACCGCGGCCACGGGCGCGTCGGGCGACCACAGGAGCATGTCGGAGTGGACGGCGCCGCCGACGGCGAGCAGTGCGGTGTCCAGGGTGCGGACCCGGTTCGCGGTCGCGTCCGCCGGGCAGTCGAAGGACCGCAGCATGTTGCCGAACGGGGCCATGCCGGGGCCCGTGTAGGGCTGGCGCAGTTCCAGGAGCAGGTCGGGGCGTACCGCTTCGAGGGCCGCGCGCAGGTCCGTCAGCAGGGCCACCATGGCCGCTCCGATGTCGCCCGCGCCGTCGTGCGCGTACGCCATGGCCTGGTCGAGGAAGTCGAGCTTCAGTCCGTCGAGGCCGTACTCCCGGACCAGCCGGACGCAGAAGCCGACGACGTGGGCGCGCACCTCGGGCAGGCGCGGGTCGAGCACGTGCGCGCCGGGCACGGAGGAGGGCGCGGGAGCGCAGTGGGCCCACTGGTCGTGGCAGGCGGCCCCGGGGCCGAGCAGCAGGGGGGCCACCCAGGCCAGGTAGCGCAGCCCGTGGGCCTGGACCCGGGCCACGTGCCCGGCGAAGTCGGGGAACTTGTCCAGGTCGGGCCGCCAGTCCCCGCAGCCCGCGTAGCCGCGCCCGTGGCCGAACTCCTGCCAGCCGTCGTCCAGGATCAGGGCGCCGCAGCCGAGGCCCGCGGCCAGCTCGGCCTGGGTCTCGACGGCGGCGGCGCTCACGTCCTGGTTGAAGGCGTACCAGGTGGAGTAGACGGGGGTACGGGCCCCCTCGGGCACCGGCATGGGGGCGATCGTCGCGCCGAACCGGGCGCGCAGGATCCGCATGGCCGCGGCCACGGAGGGCGAGCGGGGGACGAGCAGGATGCGGTGGGGCTGCCGCGAGGCGGGCAGGTGGAGGTGGACGACGTGGGTGTCGTTCTCCTCGGACACGCCGAAGCGCAGGGTCGCCTCCGGGACCGGGTCGGCCGCTGCGAAGGTCAGGAGGGTGGCGCCGGTGTGGTCGTACAGGCAGCCGGCGGCGTGCCCGTCGACCAGCGAGACCCGGGAGCGGCCCTCCCAGTCCGCGAGGAGGGTGCGCTGCCAGGCGCCCTTGGGGTGCCAGTATCCGGCGGCGTCGCCGAGGGGTACGGAGAAGCGGATCTCGACGGGGGCGCCGTCGGCCCTCACCTCCAGCACGCGCAGTCCGTCGGCGGGCCGGCCGAGGGACCAGGCGGGCCTCACCCCGTCGGCATGGGCGAGGACGGCGATCGAGACCCCGTCGAGCAGCGGCTCCTCGGGGGCGGGCGCCAGCCCCGCGGTGGTCACGGCCTCGGTGTCGTCCGCGGGGGCGGTGGTGGTCTGCACGGTTACTCCTTCACGGCGCCGGCGAGGAGGCCGGACACGAACTGGCGCTGTAGCGCCAGGAATACGATGGCCATCGGGATCGCGGCGGCCGCGGTGCCGGCGAGGATCGCGCCGTAGTCGGTGTCGTCGAGGCCCTGGAGGGAGGCCAGGGCCACCGGGATGGTCAGAGAGGCGCTGTCGCGCAGGACGATCAGCGGCCAGATGAAGTCGTTCCACTGGTAGAGGAACAGGAAGATCGTCAGGGCGGCCAGCGCGGGCCTCATGGGAGGGAGCACCACCTTCCAGAACAGCCGCAGTTCACCGCAGCCGTCGATGCGTCCCGCGTCGAGGAGCTCGTCGGGCAGCGATGCCATCGCCTGGCGCATCAGAAAGATTCCGAAGGGCAGCGCCAGGTTGGGCATGATCACGGCCTGGTAGGTGTTCAGCCACTGCAGTTCGGCCATCATCTGGAAGAGCGGTACGAGAGTGACTTGGGCGGGGATCACGAGCCCGAGCATGAGCAGCCCGAACAGCGGTTCGCGGCCGCGGAAGCGGTACTTGGCGAAGCCGTATCCGGCCAGCGTGCAGACGGCGCCCGCGCACAGGGTGTAGACGACCGCGATGAGCAGGGAGTTGAGGAGCACCTGCCCGAAATGCGCCGTCTCCTGGAGTGTCCGGAGGTTGGCCCCCAGGTGGCCGCCGGGCAGGAGCGGCGGCGGATTGTTGAAGATCTCGCTGGAGCTGTGGGTGGCCCCGACCATGACCCAGTAGAAGGGGAGCACGACGGCGGCGAGGACGATGGCGAGTCCGGAGGTCAGCAGGATGCTCCTGCCGCGGTGGCGGGCGGTCACGTCTTCTCCCCCAGGAGGCGGAACTGGATGAAGCCGAGGATCCCGATGAGGACGGCCAGGGCGTAGGCGATGGCGGAGGCGTATCCGAAGTCGAAGTACTTGAAGGCGTTCTGGTAGAGGTACACGCCGATGGTCAGGGTGGCGTTGTCCGGACCTCCGCCGGTGAGCACGTACGGCTCGTCGAAGATCTGCAGGGTGCCGATGGTGGAGAGCACCGTGGTGAGCAGCAGCGCGGGGCGCAGTCCCGGCAGGGTGACGTGCCGGAAGGACGTCCAGGCGCCGGCCCCGTCCACGGCCGCCGCGTCGTACAGCTCGGCGGGCACGGACTGCAGGCGGGCGAGCAGGATCACCGCGTTGTATCCGGTGTAGTGCCAGGTCAGTGCGACACCGAGGGAGACCTTCGCCCACAGGGGGTCGGTGAGCCAGGGCACGGGGTCCAGGCCGACGAGCTCCATCAGCCAGTTGACCAGACCGAAGTCCTTGTTGAGCAGGACGGAGAAGATGACCCCGTAGGCGACCAGGCCGGTGACCATCGGCAGGAAGAAGCCCAGCCGGAAGACCGCGCGGGCGCGCAGCATCCGGGAGTTCAGGGCTACGGCGAGCCCGGTGGCCAGGGCGAGCATGACCGGCACCTGGACGACGAGGATGACCGCGGTGTTCTTCAGGGCGGTCCAGAACAGCGGATCGCCCATGAGCCGGGTGTAGTTGTCGGCGCCGACGAACTGCTCGGTCCCGCCCACGGTCTTGTGGAGGCTGATCGCGAAGGACCGGCCGATGGGATAGATCTTGAAGGCGGAGAACAGCAGCAGTGCGGGCAGCACGAAGAGGTAGGGGGCGACGCGCCGGCGCCGCCTGGGCCGCGGGGCCGCCGCCCCCGCGGAGGGGGCGGCCGGCGTCGTGCGGGCGGTAGCCGTCGCGGTCATCGGGAGACCTTGCGTCCGGTCTGCTGGCCGAGCTGGTCGGCGGCTTCCTTGAGGACCTTCGCCGGGTCGGCGCCGCCCAGCAGCACCTTGGTCTGGGCGTCGGTGACCAGCTTCAGGGCGCGGGCGTAGTCGGCGGTGTAGTTGAAGGCGGGCGAGGGGGCCTTCAGGGCCTCCAGGAAGACCTCGCTGCTCTTCTGGCCGCTGAAGAACGGCGAGGGCTGGTGGAAGCCCGAGTCTTCGTAGGCCGCCATGAGCGCGGGGGCGATGCCCTTGGCCTTGAAGATCTGCACCTGGGAGGCCGGGCGGGTGAGGACGAACTCGATGAAGGACCACGCGGCGGCCTGGTGCTTGCTGCTGCCCGCGACGGCGAGGTGCGTGGAGTTGACCGTGGCCGAGGTGGCCCCGCCCCGGCGTACGGCCGGCGGGAGCCGGACCTTCCACTTCCCGGCCTGATCGGGGACCTGCTCCTCGACGGTGCCGCCGAACCAGGTCGGCATGGGCATGACGGCCGTGGTCCCCTGCTTCAGCGAGCTCATCAGGGTGTTCCAGCCGCCGGAGAGGTCACTGACCAGACCCGCGTCGTTCATCGTCTTGATGAGGGTCAGGGCCTTGACGGACTCCGGGGTGTCGAGCGTGATGTCCCCGGCGAGGTTGAAGTAGAAGGTGCCCTGGAGCTGCAGGAGCATCTGGAAGAAGTTCGCGGCGTCGGCCTGCGAGGCGGGCTTGTCGATGCCGAGCAGGTAGGCGCCGGTCTTCGCCTTGATCTCCTTGCCCGCCTCGATGGTCTCCTCCCAGGTCTGGAGGGCGCCGGCGTCGACCCCGGCCTGCTCGAAGAAGTCGGCGCGGTAGTAGAAGCCCGCCGAGTTCGCCTCCCAGGGAAGGGCGTTGACCCGCTTGCCGTCGGGAGAAACGGTCTGCCACAGGCCTGGTGCGAAGGCGTCCCGGTGGGCGTTCGCACCCAGCGGGCCGAGGTCCGCGAGGCCGCCGGGGAACTTCTCCACGTAGCCCGGCAGGTAGTCGACGCCGATGTGCAGGACGTCCGCGAGGCCCTGGCCGCCGGCCGCCATACCGGTGGTGATCTTGTCCCAGATGGCCGGGTTGCCGATGTCCTCGATCGTCACCTCGATCTCGGGGTACTTCTTGTTGAACTCCGGGACGAGGGCCTTCATCGCGGCGGCCGGCCCCTGCCAGGACCAGACCGCGATCTTGCCCTTGTCCTTCGCCCCGCTGGTTCCGCTCTGGCCGGTGTCACCGCTGCCCGAACAGGCGGTCAGGCCGGTGAGCCCGGCCCCCGCGGCGAGGGCGCCGCCCATCTGCAGCACTCTTCTGCGTTCCAGTTCCATACCTGACCCACCCCTGCTCATACGTTGCGGAACCCGACTGGCCAGGACTGTAGCCAGGCCGTCCATCCACTTGCAAGAGTGAGATGAAAACTTTCAGCTAGATACGGCATGCGATTCTGACGAGACCATTGCAAATCTTCAAAGCGGGTTGCTAGCGTGCCGCCCGCCCTGCTCGCGCAGACGGCCGCCCCCCTCGCACGGCCCCACCACCCCCAACCAAGGAGAACCCGATGCCGCGTTCCCGTGTGTCACTCCTGTCCGCCCTCGCCCTGCTCGTGCCGCTCACCCCGCTCGTCCTCGGCGGCCAGGCCTCGGCCGCGGCGGCGCCGGACACGGCCGCGGGGCAGGCCGCGCTCGCGGCACCCGCCGCGCCCGCACCGCTCACCGTCATCAATCCCGGCTTCGAACAGAGCCGTACGGGCTGGCAGTTCACCTCCGGCACCGGTGTCGCCACGAACTACCCGCACGGTGCGGCCCGGCTCGCCTACCTCGACGGCGGGCCCGGCATGAAGGTGTCCCAGACCGTCAGGGCCACGGGCCGGGGCGCCTACGACATATCCGCCTGGATCGCGACGGGCGGGCCGAACGGCCGCTACGTCGCCCGCGTCAACGGCGCGGTCGCCGCCGCCCAGACCTTGCCGAGCGCCTCCAACTACCGCCGCTACACCCTCAGCCGGATCGCGCTCGCCCCCGGCGACACGCTGGAGATCGCCTTCGAGTCGGGGGACGGCTGGGTCAACGCCGACGACGTGATGCTCTCCCCCGCCTCCCCCGCGGACCCCCGGGTCAGCTCCTCCGATCCTAAGATCGTCGAAATGTTCGACTGGTCGAAGCGCAAGGCCAACAGCTGGGTCCAGCTGCCCGGCACCCGGGGCCCGCTCAACGTGGACGAGGGCCACACCGCCGGCAGTGGCGCCGGCACCTACGCCGCCTCCTACTGGGCCGGCTACGCGAACCGCAGCGGCTACTACTCGCGCGACATGGCCCACCAGCTGGCCGGCGCCGGGGTCCTCGGCCTGCACGCGGAGAACAAGGCGATGCTCCGCTCCTTCGCCGCGTCCGCCACCGCCGCGCACAAGTACTACCCGGCATGGGCGTTCAACTTCGACGCGTCGACCTACCTCTCGATCGACTACAAGAGCCCCACGAACTTCGTCCGCGAGGTGCCCGCGACCTTCGAGCTGGTGCAGAAGTCCGAGGAGGCGTACCGCTGGAGCGGGGACCGCTCCTACATCGACGACCCGGCCCTGTGGGACTTCTACCGGCACTCCACCGACGAGTTCGTCACCCTGCACGACGGACTCAAGGACAACGGCGCGGTCAAGGTGGCCGAGGGCACCGGCAAGGGCATCTTCCAGGGCACCGCCAGCTACAACGAGCAGAGCGGCGAACCCCTCGCCGAGGCCGGCGACGCGATCGGCTCCCAGTACCAGGCGTACCTGGCGATGGCCTCGCTCGCCCGCTCCAAGGGGGACCGCACCCTCGCCGACCGCTACGAGGCCAAGGCCCGCGACCTGAAGACGTACTTCAACTCCACCTGGAGCGGCACCGGTTCAGGAGCCGGCATGGTGCGCGGCTACACCACGGACGGGCGCGCCCTGACCGGCTGGGGCAAGGAGAACAGCTGGTTCATGCCGATGAAGCAGATCGTCGAACCCGGCGCCCGCCGGGAGGCGTACCTGGACTACATCGACCAGCAGGCCTCGGGTCCGGGCCGCCCCACCAACATCGAGGCCCTCACGTACCTGCCGGACACGTTCTTCCGCAACGACCGCAACGACACCGCCTGGAAGTGGATGAAGGACGTCTACGACCACAAGGACATCCAGCACGTGAACACCAAGCAGGGCACCAACGGGGACTACCCCGAGGTGTCCTTCACCCTCCTCGGGCAGACCGTCGAGGGCCTGATGGGCGTCGTCCCCGACGCGCCGGCGCACACCCTGTCGACCCAGTCGCGGCTGCCCTCGGGGATGGACTGGCTGCGGATCGACGACCTGCGGGTCGGTGACTCGGCCTTCTCCCTGCGCCACGACGGCGCGGCCAAGTCCTCGCTCACCCACAGCTCGGGCAGCGCCCCGTACACCTGGGAGGCGCGCTTCCCCGGCACGTACGCCACCGTCACGGTCGACGGGGTGGCCGCACCGGCCCGCACCAAGGTGGTCGACGGGGTGACGTACACCTACGTGACGCCGGTCGTGGCCCCGGGCAGCACGGTCACGGTCCAGGCCGGCTGAGACCCGGGCCGCCCCGGCGGGCGTGACCGGCGCGCGTCAGCGTGCCGACGGACGCCCCACGGCCATGGCGTGCGTGCGCAACCGGGACCCGCCCGTACCGTCGAGGCCCAGCGGGCGGCTGCCCGCCGCCAGCAGCCGCACTCCCGCCGACCCCTCGAGGAGGCTCCGGAGCCGGATCCGCGCCTCGGGGCAGAGGTGCTCGCTGCCGTCGACGACGAGCAGCATGTCCTGGCCCGCGAAGCGCGCGATCGGGTCCCCGGTCCCGCACGGCGGGAAGGGCGTCCCCCCGAGGGATCCGAAGGCGGACCACGCGCCGGGGCCGTGCGGCCGCCCGAGCTCCACGACCGCGACTCCGTCGACGAAGTTGGAGGCCAGCCGCGCGGCGGCCGCGCGGACGAGGCGGCCGCCGACCTCGCGCGGCCCCGTCACCTCGACGATCCGGCCCCGCCGGACGGCGACGAGCAGCCGGGCCAGCTCCTGGACTTCCTGTGGCGCCCGCCCCGGAGGAGCGTTCGGTCGCAGGCGTCCGTGCATCGTGCTTCCCCCAGGTGGCTGTGTGACGGAGACAGCACGAAGGGTCGGTTCGCACCACCGTGGGAGTGATTATGCGACACGTTGGATCAAGGTGCGGACCACGCCGGGGTGACCTCGAAGGCCCGGGCACAGGGACCGCACCGGCGGGGCGATCCGCCGTCCGTCAGTGGCCGCCGCCGTGGTCAGGGGGGTGAGAGGCGTGGGAGGAGCCCGATTGCAGGGTTCCGCCGAGCTGGTCGCGGAGGGGGGTCAGGGCTTCGGGTGAGGGAGCGGTGAGGACCCACAGGTCGCCGACGAGGTAGGTCCCCCCGTACGGGAGGGATTCGGCCAGCCAGGCCCGGCGGCCCTCGTCGGCGGCGAAGGTGGCCATCCGGTAGGACTGCCCCGCCACCTCGCAGCCGCCCTCCCGCACCTCCTCCGCGTCGACCGTGACCTCGGCGGTGCAGCCGAGGGCCACCTCGATGCGCTCCAGCGTCGCGGGGGCGCTGCGGGCGGCGGCCGCCGGGGAGGGCGGTTGCCGCTCCGCGCCGCCGCAGGCGCCGCAGAGCAGGGAGAGGAGCAGCACGGCGGTGCAGGGCACCACGTGCTGGGCGCCGATGCGGGACTGGTCCGCGAGCATGTCCGCCGCCCCCTCAGGAGGCCGCCGGGATCTTCTTGCCCGCGCCGTCGACGGCGAACCAGAGGCCCTGCTTCCCGTGCCCGTTTGTCTGGCCCGGGGCGGTGTCGCCGGTGAAGAGGTAGACCGGCCAGCAGTCGATCGTCAATTGCTGCGAGCCGTCGGGGCGTTTCACGGATCCGACCAGATCGGCGGGAATTCCGGAGACTTTTTCCTTCTCCACCGGAGCGGCCGGTTTCCACGTGTTCAGACACGCGTCGAGGCAGCCGAATTTCATCGGCCATGCACTGTCCTTGTCGAATCGGTAGAGCGTGCGCCCCTCGGAATCGACCAGGACCTTCCCCAGCTTCGCGTCCGCCGCGAGGGAGAGGGCGTCCCCCTTCCCGCCGGCCGCGCCGTGGCCCGCCATACCGCTGCCCGACATGCCACTGCCCGCCGTACCGCCGGCGGCCTTGCCGTCCGCCGCCTTCTTTCCGTCCGGCGCCACCGCGTGCCAGGTGCCGCCGACACCCTCGCCCTTCGCCTCGCCCGCCGTGGTGTCCTTCGCGTACCGGTACACGGGCCAGCCGCCGATCGTCAGCTGGCGGGTGCCGTCGGACCGTTCGACCTCGCCGAGCGCCCCCGCGTCGATGCCGGCGGAGGCCTTCGCGTCGTCCGCCGGAACCGCGGGCCAGGTCGTGGCACACGACCCGTCGCAGGTGGACTTGGGCGGCTGGGCCGTGTCCTTGTCGAAGCGGTAGAGAGCCGAGCCGGCGGAGTCCGTGACCACGCTGCCGACGTTCGCGATGTCCCGGACGGCCAGCTCGCCGGCCGGGCCCGAGCCCGAGCCGGGGGCGGCGGAGGCGCCCGCGCCGTAACCGTCCCCTGCGGCGGAACCGTAGACGTCCGTGTAACCGTCGCCGATCGCCTTGTCCGCCGCGGCCGGCCGCACGGATCCCACCGAACGGCCCGTGTCCGCGCCGCTCCCGCATCCCGCCGTCAGCAGAAGTACCGCCATCGCCGATCCCGCCGCGGTGGCCACATGAAGCCTGCTGCCCATGGTCTCTCCTTCGGTTTCCGTCCGGCGTGTTTTCCTACGGATATTCATAGGCCCCGCCGGGCCCACCGAATTCAAAATCCCGGGAATTTGTCAGATCGCGCCAAAGCATGAACTCCACGGGGCCGCAGCCGTTCACCGCCCGCTCATTCCTGAATGCGCAGGGCGAGCGCCGGGCAGCGGCGGACCGCACGGAGCGCCTTCGGCCGCAGCCGCCCCGGGACCGGCATGACGCCCTGCGAGGGGTAGCCGTCGGCGCCCAGCCGGACCACGTCGGGCAGCAGGTCGACGCACAGCCCGTGCCCCTTGCACAACGTCCAGTCCACGACGAGCCGTTCGGGGTTCTCGTCCGCGGGCAGCGGCAGCGCCCCCAGGACGCGCCGTCCGCAGCCGCTCCCGAGGGCGTGGTCGCGGAACTCCTCGGGGAAGACCGCGAGCGCGGAGGCCACGAAGGAGGACGTGCCGTCCGGATGGGAGCACGCGCCACGGCCGAGCACCCCCCGCATCCGTGCCTGCACCGCGTCGAGGGCCGCCCCGCCCCCGCCGGCCACGAGCTGCTCCACGGCATCGGCGAGCGAGGGCAGACCCCGGACGCAGGGACCGCACTGGCCCGCCGATTCGTCTGCCATCCAGCGGGCGACCCGGGCCACTTCGCCGGCCGGGCAGGTGTCCTCGGGCAGCGGCAGCACCGCGCCCGCGCCCAGTACCGCGTCGTACGCCGCCAGCGACTGCCGGGACAGGACGGCCTCGCGGGCCGCCGCCGGGGCCAGCCAGCGTCCGTGGAAGCCGCCGACCAGCACGCCCTGTCCGGGAACCGTGCCGCACAGGTCCAGCACGTACGCCAGCGAGGTCCCGAGCGGTACCTCGACGACCGTGGATCCGGCGACCGTGAGCAGGGTGGTGCCGGGCTCCGCGGGCAGGCCCGCCGTGCGGTACTCCGGGGCGCCGAGGCGCGCGGCGACGGCGAGCTGCGCGTACGTCTCGGCGTTCGACAGCAGGGTGGGCAGCCCTCCCAGTCCCCGCTCGCTGGTGCGCACCTTCTGCCCGGAGGGCAGGGCCGGACCGCCGTCCAGCCCCCTCACGAGGGAGGTCCCCTCGCCCGTGACGAAACGTTCGGGGAGCCTGACGACGCGGACGCGGCGCCCGGCCGGTCCCCGTTCGGCGACGGCCTCCCCCAGGGACCGCTCCACGTCCTCCCGGGTGACGCCGACGACCACGTCCTCGGCTCCGAGCGCCGCCGCGGCCAGCAGGGCGCCGTCGAGCACCAGGTGCGGTACGTGCAGCAGCAGGGCGGCGTCCTTCAGACAACTGGGTTCGCCCTCGGACGCGTTGACGACGACGGCGCTGCGCCCGTCGCGCCCGCGCGCGGAGCGGGCGACGGCCCGGAGCTTGCGGGCGAACGGAAATCCGGCTCCCCCGCGGCCCCGCAGCCCGATGTCCTCCGCGAGCTGCACCAGAGCGTCGGGCGCGTACGCGGGCAGGACGCCGTGGACGCCCAGATGGCCGGTCCGGTCGAGCCGCGGGGCGGCGTCGAGTCCGGCCAGCAGACGCGGCTGCCCGACACAGCCGAGCACGGGGCGCGTGACGCCGCTCATCGCCGCCCCCGCACACCGTCGAGCGGTTCGAACGGCCGGTCCACGGGCAGGTCCACGGACAGATCGGCCGCCAGGTCGGCGGGCCGGAACACCTCGGGGACGGACTGCCGGGTCAGGCGCGCGGTCAGCAGCTCCGCGGCCCATTCCGCGGGCTTGCGCACGAACGACGCCGGGTGACGCGGCGGGGCCTGCCTCGGCACCCGGGGCGCGGAGGCGGCGCCGGCCGGCGGGCGCGCGGGCCCCGCGCGACGCTCCGTACGCAGCCTCGCGCGCAGGCGGACGGCCAGCAGCGCCGCGACGGCGACCAGACACAGGGCGTACGCGGCCGTCACCCACCCGCTCGCCGCCCGGCCGGACTTGAGCCCGTGGACGAGGGACGCGCCCCAGGCCGGGTACGCGCCCATGTGCAGGGCCCGCCACCACAGCGAGCGGCCCCGCGTGGCGAAGGCGCTGCGTACGGCTCCGGAGACGGCCACCGCGACGAACAGGTATCCGGCGAGGGTGCCGAGCCCGATGAGCAGCGGCCGGTCCCCGTCCGCGAACGGCAGGACCGCCGCGGCGCCGTCGGCCTGGGACCGTGCGACCTTGACCCACACGTGCAGGCCGAGGAAGCCGAGCCCGGCGACGGCGAGGCCGCGGTGCACGCCCTGGGCGGCGAGGCGGTGCGCGGACGCGAGGAGGGTGCGGTCGGTGGCCGCCAGGCCCCACAGGACGGCGCCGGTGAGCGAGACGAGCGAGAGCACGCCCGCGCCGTAGTCGAGGAAGTCCCACAGGCGGGTCAGGACGCCGGCGCGGACCGACACGACCAGCGCGGACAGGGCCGCCAGGAGCGCGGCGCCCAGGGCGGCGGGATGGGAGCCCCCGGCCGCGGACAGCAGGGGAGGCCGCCGGAACGCCCTGCGTCCGGTGGCCGGGGCGTCCGTCGCGCCGGTGTGGCGTCTGGCCCGGCGGGCCCGGTGCGAGCGGGGCGTTCGAGTCTGGGGCAAGGGCATGTGGTCTCCCAAACGGCCGGGCCCGAGCACTTCCGCCTCGCGCTCGGCGCCCGGGGGTAGACGTCGCAACCGCTCCGCGGCGGGCGAGAGATGGGCGCCTCGCCCACCGGACCGGCCGGGAGCGGGGGCCGGAGTGCAGAAGCATCGTGGAGCTACGCAAGCCCTCCACGGGATTTATCGAAACGTGATAATTTCTGGCCCTCGCACAGCCATCGCATCGAACATCCCCGGAAGATTCCCTTCCAGTGGTGCGGATGCGACGGGGTTGACGCCTGGTCCGCCGCCGTACCTCCCCGACGGCGCTGGGACCGAGGTCGCGGGACTGCAAGCGGTTGGCATGTTCCTGGAGGGAGTACGGGGGGTGTCCGAATCCCCTGCCGGCACCGACGCCGGCGGGGAGGAAGGCCATCACCCCGGCAGGCTTGTCACCCTCCCACGGGGCAGGTCACACCCCGGCTTGAACGAGGTAACAATGTGCGAACTTCTGAACCGCATCTGGTCCCGCCCCAGAGGCGAATGGACCCGGGTACTGCGCAAGGAACTGCCCACGCTGGCGGCGGGGATGGTGGAGGAACTGCGGGAAACCATCCCGGGGTTCTCGGCTCTCGTCGAGGAGATAGACGACGAGCTGGTCAGACAGCGGGTGGAGTCGGCCCTCCTCACCGCCCTCGGTTACCGCGAACCGGCCGCGGAGGAACAGGCCCAGCGGCTCCCGGCGGACCGGGAGCAGGCGAACCTGGAACTCGGCCACGGCCGGAGCCCGGACCTGCGGCCGGACCTGGAGCGGGACCTGTGCCACGGCCCGGACGGGCCCGCCCGGCCACGCGGCCCGGAGGCCGCCACCACCGCCGGGACGGGGAGCGGGAGCCCGAGCGGGAGCGCCGTCGCGGCGGGCCGCACCCATGAGCCCTTCCACGGCTGCGTGCCCGCACCCCTGAAGGCCGTTCCCGCGCAGCGCACTCCGGGCTCGTCCCGCGAGCCCGCCCGCCGGGAGCTCTTCGCCGCCCTCACGGGCGACCTCCCCCTGCCCGACCTGGTACTGGCCGAACTGGCGAACGCGGCGGGCTGGCACCTGCCCGCGTCCGTACGGGCCGTGGCGCCGGCCTCGCCCGGCGAGACGCAGCAGCTCGCGGCCCTCCTCGACGACTGCCTCGGCGGCATGGTCGGGGGCCAGCCGTGCCTGCTCGTCCCGACCGAGGACCCGGAGGAGCGCACCGCGCTGGACAGCGCGCTGCGCGGCCGGTTCGCCGCCGTCGGCCACCCCGTCGCACCCCGCGACACCGCCTCCTCGCTGCGCTGGGCCGTACGGCTGCTGTCCCTCACCCCGACGCGCGCCGGCCTGGACACACGGGCCGTCTACGTCGACGACCACCTCTCCACCCTTCTCCTCCTCCAGGACGAACCACTGGCGCACGCCCTCGCCGCGCGCTGGCTGCGTCCGCTCGCGGACCTGACCCCGCGCCAGAGCGAACGGCTCGAAGTGACCCTGCTCGCCTGGCTGGAGGGCGGCGGTGCCCCCGAGGCGGCGAAGGCCCTGAGCGTTCACCCGCAGACGGTCCGCTACCGCATGCGGCAGCTCGAGAAGCTCTTCGGCCCCGGCCTGCGCGACCCCCGCACCCGGTTCGAACTCGAACTGGCCCTGCGCAGCCGCCGCCTGATGGCCCAGGTGCGGCTCCGGCCCTCCCGCGGCAGCCGCCGCGCCCGCGTGGTGACCGCCGATTTCCGGCCGCCGCTGGGCGCCGGACGCATCGCCCGCGTCAACGGCCTCTGATCCCACCGCCCCTGGCCGACCGGCCGCCCGGCCCACCCCCGCCCGGCGCACCCGGTACGGCACGGCACAACGAGAAGGCCCCGCCGCCGAGGCGGCACGACGGTGCCGGTCCGAAGAACCCTTCGGACCGGCACCGCTCTTCGGGCGGGAGCGGGGAGGCACGCCGCCCCGGGGGCCTCAGCCGCAGGTGCGGCCGCCGTTGATGCAGCGCACCGCTTCGGCCATCAGCCCGTCGGGCATGACGTTGATGAAGTCTCCGTGGTCGGTCACCGGCTTGTGCAGCTGCTCGGGAAAGCTGTCCACCGCGATGCGCGCACCGGGGGGCACCGCGTACACGATGCGCTGCACCAGCTGCGGGAGTGCCTTGAAGCCCGAGCCGCAGGAGCCGTCGCGGGCTGCGAAGGCCACGTGCGTGCGGTGGTTGGCGCTGTCGGTGTTCCGGCCGTCCCAGCAGCTCTGGAAACTGAACGTCCGCACCACGTCGCTGCCCTTGGGACAGACCGGATACTTGTCCTTCAGCTGCCGGTTCTCGAATCCGGTACAGCTCCAGGAGGCGTTGGCGTTCGCGGGCCCGTTGGTGAGCGCCTTCGCGTCACCGGTGATGATCCGCAGGAAGCGGGGCATGGCGGTGACGCGGGAGACGGCGCTGCCCTTGAACTGGATGGTGACCTGCTTCGGCCGCAGGATCGTGCCGACGTTGGCGTCCTGGCCGCCGCCGGGGGCTGCCGCGTCCTGTTCCGCCTTTCCGTCGCGCAGCCGCAGCACGGGCCAGTAGTACGTGGACAGGTCGCCGTTGGTGCACGTGGTCCCGGAGGCGGCGAGGCTGTTGTTGGTGGAGAAGGCGTCCGCGGTCTTGTTGCCCACGTAGTCGTGCATGTGGTGGGCGCCGTTGCTCACTCCGGGGGCGACGATCACGTTGTCCGGGTTGAGGTGGCGGTTCTCGTTGCGGCCGCACTGCACGGTGAAGGACCCCTTGGACGCGCCGGCCTGGGGCTTCGGGGCGCGGACGTTCGGTTTCACCGAGCCGATGGCGACGAAGTCCTTGCGCGCCGGGCCGCCCTTGGCGCGGGCGGCGGCCAGGCCCGCGGTGTCCTCGGCGACCGGCGCCTCCCGCATGGCGCAGGCGCTCAGCCCGTCCAGCCCGTCGGGGCGTGCGGCGCTCTTGCCGATCGCGTCGGACATCCGGCCGATCGTCTTGTCCCGCTGGTCCTTCAACTCCCCGAGCAGCGCGTCACCCTGTGCCTTGCCCGTGGCGAGCCGCTGGTAGGCGTCGGCGATCTGGGTGTCGAGCCCCGCGAGCTCCTGGTCCACCTCGGGCCGCGCCCCTTCGGGCACCTCCCGCAGCTGCTCGCCCACGTCGGGGCAGTCGATGGTGGCCGTGACGGGCGCGGAGCGCCCCGAGTCCTGTCCGGCGGAGGCTCCCTGGGCGGCGACCACGACGGCGCCGCCGCCGAGAGCCAGGGCTGCCGCGAGGGCGAGCGCCTTGTAGGAGGGCCGGAGCCGGCGTTTGTGCCCGGTGCGACTCGTCCGGCCCGTGCGGCTCGTACGGCCTGCGCGGCTCGTACGGCTCGTTCGACTCATGCGATCACTTCACTTCCTCGGTCGGGAATCGTTGGAGGAGGCGGGTACGGGGTCCGCCAGGCCCTCGAAGTCGACCAGTCCACTGGCCTCGAGGACCGCGATGTGGTCCAGGACCGTGGTGTTGGCGTCCGTGGCCAGCTCGCGGACCATCGAATTGCGGGTCTGCGCCCGCACTTGGGCCACGAGCGCGAACACCTTGCCGTGCGCCCTGCGCAGCAGCTGAACGAACAGTCGTTCGTACGCGGGTCCTTGCGCCCGGTTCAGCTGGTCGAGCCAGGCCCGCTGCTGTTCGCTCGGCCGGTCCGGGAGTTCGAGGCCGAGGGCCTGCCCGACCTCCAGGACCCGGCGGTCCAGCTCCGTGTGGCCCTCGATGAGGTGTTCCCCGGCGGTCCGCACCGCCGGGGCCGATCCGCGCTGCTGGGCCTGCCTCCCGGCGGGCAGCTCCCACAGGCCGGCGAGCCGTACCTTGCGGACGAAATCGCGGTCCTGGGGGGTGAGGGGCCCGAAGGCCGTGCTCATGACCCCGCCACCGTCGTCGTCGGCCGAGGCGGGAGCCGCGAGGGGGGCCGCGGCCGCTTCCGCGGCCGCGCCGCCGAAGTTGCGCACGGGGATCAACAACGCGATCAGCGTGAGGGCGAGGGCGCCGATGACGATGCCCGTACCCATCACGTGTCGCGATGCGACCGACATGCTGCCGACGGTGGACCGGCGGATTGACGGCACTGCGCCTCCTTGCTGCCTGGACCGGGAGCCTGTCTGCGGCTTCCGATCTCCGGGTGGCAAGGGACGCTAGTGCCCGCCGGGGCACCTCTTTCGAAGCCCCATCACGAATGGACAAACATCCGGGCGGCGGCCCGGAGGGCTGCTATGGGGGCGGCGCCATCGGGGCCGGCTCTCCAGCCGGTTGCCCGGACATCGGCTTGTTCGTGAGGCGCGCGGTGGCCGGAACCACCGGACGGTTCGGCGCCTCAGCGGCGCGGGCCCGGCTGCCGCGGTCGCCGCGGCGCGGCCACGCGGCCCGAGCCGCCCGCCACCGGATCGCGCGCCGGGCCGGTCCGGCTCCCCCGCAGCGGGGTCAGCAGCCCCGAGCCGGCGATCAGCAGGCACAGCGCCCCGGCGGCCAGGCTCACCGGCGGCACCCCGTGGCGGCCGGCCAGCCACATGAGCAGCGCGGCCCCCGCCGGGCCCGAGGCGTTGTGCACCGTCCAGAACGCGGAGGTGACGCGCCCCAGGAGGTGGTCGGGGGTCACCTCCTGGCGCAGGGTCATGGAGCAGACACCGCCCACGGTCAGCCCGAACATGAAGAGGGTCGCCGCCACGGCGATCACCGGCAGACTGCGGCCGGCCCCCATCACCGCCACGGACACCCCGATCAGGGCCGTCGAGCCCAGCCAGCACGTGCCGAAGCCGAGGGTCCGCCGGAGCGGTCCGGCGGCGACGGCGGCCGCGACCACGCCGATGCCGCTCACGGCGATCACGTAGCCGACCGTCGACGCGTCGCGGGCGAGTTCGACGTCGACGCGATAGATCAGCAGGTCGGTGGCGCCGAGGGTGACGAAGGTCAGCAGGGTGAGCAGGACGGTCAGCGGGCGCAGCAGGACGTGCGTCCACAAGAAGCGGAAGCCCACCACGAACACCTCGCGCAGCTTCGTCTCCTCGGGCTCCTGCGGGGGCCCCTCGCCGCGGACGGCGAACCTGACCCACCCCAGGCTGACGGCCGAGACCAGGAAGGTGGCCCCGTCCAGGGCCAGCGCCCAGTCGGCGCCCACCCCCACGACGAGGGCGCCGGCCACGACCGGCCCGACAATGGTTCCGAGGGCGAAGGTGCCCAGCAGCCGCCCGTTGGCGGTGCCCAGGTCGGCCGGATCCACGAGACCCGGCACGGCGGTCACGTACGCCACGTCGAAGAGGGTCTTCAGTACGGCGACCAGCGCGGTCAGCCCGTACAGCAGCCAGATCCCCGAGCCGCCGGCCGACCACAGCAGCGGTACGGAGCACAGCAGCGCCGCCCGCGCGAGATCGCAGCCGATCATCAGCCGGCGGCGGTCGACCCGGTCCACCACGTGGCCGGCGAAGGTCCCCGCCACGATGGCCACGGCTCCGCCGATGCCGGTGACCAGGCCCATCTGGAAGGCGGACCCGGTGGCGCGCAGGACCAGCATCGGCAGCGCGAGCATCGAGACGGAGCCGCCGAGCACGGACAGCGCCTGGCCGAGCCAGAAGACGGTGAAGTGCCTGTTCCCCCGGAGCGAGCTCATCCCAGCAGGGCGTAGACGGTGGAGGCCTTCGCGGCCGGTTCCGGTGCGCCGTCGGGGGTCATGGTGATGTCGGCGAAGGCCATCCGCTTGCCGAGTTTGGTGATCCGTACGTCGATCAGCACGTCGGCGCCGACCACCGGCCGCTGGAAGCTGGTGGACTGCTGGACGGTGGTCATCGGGCCGTACGCCCCGCGCGCGGCGGAGATCGCGATGACGGTGGCGGTGTCGGCGGCGGCCATCAGGGCCTGGCCGCTGAGGCCTCCGCCGTCGCGGGCCAGGGCGTCCGACCAGGGCAGCCGGAGCACGGCGTGCCGCTCGCCCGTCTCCTGGACGGTGAGCCCGAGAGCGAGCACCCAGGGGGCGAAGTTGTCGTTGAGGATCTTGTCCGCGTCTGCCGGTGTCAGGGTCACCGGGTGATTGTGGCGGCCCGGTGCGGGCCGCCACAACGTCCTTTCCTCAGAGCGAGGCGGCCAGTTCGGTGCCCTGGCGGATGGCCCGCTTGGCGTCGAGCTCGGCGGCCAGGTCGGCTCCGCCGATCAGGTGCGCCTCGACTCCGGCCGCGCGCAGCGCCTCGTACAGGTCGCGGCGCGGCTCCTGGCCGGTGCAGAGCACCACCGTGTCGGCGGGTACGAGGCGCTGCTCGCCGTCCACCGTGACGTGCAGCCCCTCGGCGTCGATGCGGTCGTACGCGGCTCCGGCGACCGAGACGACGCCGCGGTGCTTGAGCTCGGCGCGGTGGATCCAGCCGGTGGTGGTGCCGAGGCCGGCTCCGACCTTGGTGGTCTTGCGCTGGAGCAGGTGGACCTGGCGCGGCGGGGCCGGGCGTTCGGGGGCCGCGAGGCCACCGGGGCCGGTGTAGGCGGTGTCGACGCCCCAGTGGCGGAAGTAGACGGCGGGGTCCTGGGAGGCGCCCTCGCCGCTGTCGGTGAGGTACTCGGCGACGTCGAAGCCGATGCCGCCGGCGCCGAGGACCGCGACGCGCTCGCCGACGGGGGCTCCGTCGCGCAGGACGTCGAGGTAGCTGACGACGTTGGGCCCGTCGACGCCCTCGATGTCGGGGGTGCGGGGGGAGACGCCGGTGGCGACGACGACCTCGTCGTAGCCGCGCAGGGTCTCCACGTCGGCGCGGGTGCCCAGCTTGACCTCGACCGCGCGCTCGGCGAGCTGGGTGGCGAAGTAGCGGATGGTCTCCTCGAACTCCTCCTTGCCCGGGATGCGGCGGGCGATGTCGAGCTGGCCGCCGATGTGGCCGGAGGCCTCGTAGAGGGTGACGGCGTGACCGCGCTCGGCGGCGGAGACGGCGCAGGCGAGGCCGGCCGGGCCGGCGCCGACGACGGCGACGCGCTTCTTCAACTGCGTCGGAGACAGGACGAGTTCGGTCTCGTGGCAGGCGCGCGGGTTGACCAGGCAGCTGGTGATCTTGCCGCTGAAGGTGTGGTCGAGGCAGGCCTGGTTGCAGCCGATGCAGGTATTGATGGTCTCGGACCGGCCGGCGGCGGCCTTGGCGACGAAGTCGGCGTCGGCGAGGAAGGGGCGGGCCAGCGACACCAGGTCGGCGCGACCGTCGGCCAGCAACTCCTCGGCGATCTCGGGGGTGTTGATGCGGTTGCTGGTGACGAGGGGGACGGAGACCGAGCCCATCAATCGCTTGGTGACCCAGGTGTAGGCGCCGCGCGGTACGGAGGTGGCGATGGTGGGGATGCGCGCCTCGTGCCAGCCGATGCCGGTGTTGATGATGGTGGCGCCGGCCGCCTCGACCTCCTTGGCGAGGTGGACGACCTCGTCGAGGGTGGAGCCGCCGGGGATCAGGTCGAGCATGGAGAGGCGGTAGATGAGGATGAAGTCCTCGCCGACGGCCGCGCGGGTGCGCCGGACGATCTCCAGCGGGAAACGCACGCGGTTCTCGTAGGCACCGCCCCAGCGGTCGGTGCGCTTGTTCGTGGCGGCGGCGATGAACTCGTTGATCAGGTAGCCCTCGGAACCCATGATCTCGACGCCGTCGTAGCCGGCGAGCTTGGCGAGGCGGGCGGCGCGGACGAAGTCCTCGATCGTGCGCTCGACGTCGGCGTCGGAGAGCGCGTTCGGGACGAAGGGGCTGATGGGGGCCTGCAGGGCGCTGGGGGCGACCAGGTCCTTGTGGTAGGCGTAGCGGCCGAAGTGCAGGATCTGCATCGCGATCCTGCCGCCCTCGGCGTGCACGGCCTCGGTGATCACCCGGTGCTCGGCGGCCTCGTCCTCGGTGGTGAGGCGGGCGCCTCCCTCGAAGGGGCGGCCGGCGTCGTTCGGGGCGATGCCGCCCGTGACGATCAGGCCCGCGCCGCCACGGGCACGCTCGGCGTAGAAGGCGGCGAGGCGCTCGAAGCCCCGCTCGTGCTCTTCGAGGCCGGTGTGCATCGAGCCCATGATCACGCGGTTCGGCAGGGTGGTGAAGCCGAGGTCCAGGGGGCTCAGCAGGTGCGGGTACCGGCTCTGGGAACTCATGGGGGGCGCCTCCTCGCGCGGGGGTGATGCCCCTGTTCTAGCGAGCGGGCGCTTATTTTGCAACTAGGTGCAAAATGGGGACCGAGCGCCCCGCCGACCGTATCCACCGGCATTCCCGGGGCCTGCGGCCCGGGTCGCCGGCCCGTGTGGCGGAGCTCACGGGCCGGCGACCCGCGAAGGCGGGGGCGCGCGTCCGGCCTCCCTTGGCCTCCGCCCCTTCACCGCGGCCCTCCGCACCCCTTCCGCATCACCCCGCTCGCGCCCGGCCCGGCCGGGGCCGGTACGGCCGGCCCTCCCCCTAGCATGTCCGACATGCCCGCCATGTCGGCTCCCGTATGCGCGCGAGCGCGCCGGTTCGCCGTGCGGCTGGGTCCGGCCACCCGCCTGATCCTGTGCGCCGCCGTCGCCTGGTGCCTGTGCGTGTGGCTCGGCACCAGCCCGGCCCCGGTGCCGGCCGCCCTGCCGGCCGTGCTGATCCTGCGCGACGACCCCTTCGCCGCGCCCCGCCCGGCCCTGCAGCGCATGGCCGGAGTCGTCGCGGGTGTGCTCATCGGCGTGGTCGTCCAGCACGGACTCCCACCGTCGACCTTCTCCTTCCTCCTCCTGCTGGGCTGCGGCTGCGCGGGCATGTACCTCCTGGGCGGCCGGGACTCCCCCAACCAGCAGGTCCTGGTCTCCGCGCTGATGATCTACGCCACCCCGGTCCCCGGATACCCGCTGGCCAGGCTGGAGGAGAGCGCGGTCGGCATCGCCGTCGTCGCCCTCCTCGGCCCGCTCCTGTGGCCGCCGGCCCGCTACGGATCGGTGCGGGACGGCCTGGACGGCTATCGGAGCGACCTGGGCACCCTCCTCGAGGGGATCGCCGCCCGGGCCGCACTCGGGCGGCCGGCCCTCGGCCCGCCCGGACCCGCCGCGTTCTGGCAGCGCCCCCGGGTGCTGGCCTCCGCGCTGGACGGGATCCTCGCGCACCGGCGCCACATGCCCCTGAAGCGTGCCGACACCGCGCGGCTCGCCGGCCTCCGGCCCCGGCTGAGCCTGGCCCAGCGCACCGCGCTCACCCTCCAGTTCTTCACGGGTGAACTGGAGGACCGGACCGATCCCGCCGCGCCGGGTCCGGCCGGACCCGATCCGGCCCTGCGCGACCTGGCCCCCCTCGTCCGGGCCACGTCCCGAGCCCTCGACGCGGCCCTGCGCGGTGCGGACTGCACCGCCGAGCTGCGCCGCGCCCGTGAACTCGACGCCGCGCACCGCAGCGCCCATTCCGCCCGCCACGACGCGGTGCTGCGCGCCGGGCTCCACCTCACCCACGAGGCCGTCGCCGACCACCTGGCCGGGCCCGCCGGGCTCCCGGCTCCGCCGCACGAGGATCCGTAGCTCTCGGGGTCCGGGCCACAGCCGGCCTCAACGTGCCCCGCCGCCGGCCGGTCCGCCCGTGCGGGGGGCGGATTGCGTAGGCTCCGATACAGGGTGGTGTGCGCGATCTCGGCCGAGGTAGATTCGGCGGCTCGGCGTGTAGCTCAGCAGCCAGAGCACCGACCTGCACAGTCGGAGGGCGCAGGGGCAGGACCTGCCACGCCGGCGATGAACGAGAAGAACCGCACGATGCGCCCGGCGTGGGTCGACGTCCACTTGGGCCACAGCCGGCCACGGCCCTACGAGCGGGACGCCGCACTGCTGGCCGGCGTCCCGCCGACCCGGCGCGCGCTGTTCGCGCACGGCCTCACCGGGCCCGGGCTCGCGGCGCTCTGGTCCCTCCTCGAGAGCGGCCGCTACGAACTCCACGCTCCCCAGGAAGCCGCGCTGCTGTGCGTGGCGTGGCTGTTGCGGTCCGGCGACCTGGACGACGCCGCCGAACTCGCCGTGCTCCTGGACCCGTTCGCGGACCTCCAGCCCTTCACTCCGCGCCCCGGGGCCACGCGGCACCCCGGCGGCCACGCCGCCGCCGACACCTGCGCCGCAGACGCCGCAGACTCCACCGAGACTGCCGACTCCGGGATCAAGCGCTCCGCACGCGAGGCGGCGCGGCTGCTCGCGCGGCAACGGCAGAACCCGGCCGTCGCCGCGCAGCGCGAGGCGCTGACCGTATGGCGCCCCTTCGAGGACGAGTTGCTCGCGTACTGGCTGCGCGCGCACGCCCGCGCCGCCCACGCCCCGCGCGCGGAGGCCGCCGCCCTGCTGGAGCGGTACGAGGCCCTCGCCGCGGCCCACCCCCTGACCGGCCGGCACCTCGATCCGAAGTCGAACGCGGCGATCTTGCGGCGGGCGCTGGCCGAACGGGCCGCCGGACGCGAACTCCCGCTCCCGCTCGCCGGGTTGCTCCGGCACGCCGTCACCTCGATGGTCGCCAAACGCGGCCGGCCCGGCTCCCCCGCGCACACCCGGCTGCGCCAGGAGCAGGTCCGGCAGGCCGCCGTCCTCCGCGGCCCGTTCGCGCCCGTCCTCGACCCGGTGTGGGTTCCCCACCCGGCCGGCCCGGCCGACGCGACCGGTCCGGACACCGCGACCCCCCGGGCCGACGTGCTCGTCGCCCTCGCGGCCGCCGAAGAGGCGCGGGCCCCGTGGGAGGCCGGGCTGTCCGGCGTCCGCCTGCCGCACTCCGCCGGGGCCGCCCTCGCCCGCGCCTACCACCCGCAGGTCACCGACCCGGTGCTGCGGATCCTGCTGGCGAAGCTGTACCAGGGCGGCGCCCGGTACTGCGCCCACCTGTGGGATTTCGCCGGCCTCGCGGAGCTCCCCTGGATCCGCGCGGTGGCGGGACCGCCCTCACCCGACCCCGAGGCGCTCGGCATCGCGCTGCGGCAGCTGGCCACCGTGACGACGGAAGCCTCCTGCGGCTCCGTCACCGATCCGAGCCTGCCGCTCGTCCGGGGCCTGTCCGCGCTGGCCCACGAGGCCGGGATCCCGGCCTCGTTCGCGGCAGAGCCCTTCGCCGACCGCGACACCGGGGTCGTGAGCGAGGACGTCCTGCCCGCCGTGAGGGTGGCCGCCGATCTGCTGCGCGGGACGCCGTACGAGCGCTACCACGGCATCGACTACGCCGCGGTCCGCGCCCTGGCCGATGCCGACGACCGGCGGGGCTTCGCCGTCCTGTGCGTCGTCCGCGCCGGCCGTACGCAGCCCGGCTCCCGTTTCACCCGGCACGTGAACTCCCTGGAACTCGCCGCCGTGCCCGCCGTGATCGAGCAGGTCCGGATCCTGACGGCCTTCAACATGCCCGCGCTGGTCCACCAGATCGGCGTCGTCCCGGGTCCCGACGGCGCCGCCCTCGCCCGGTCCGCGTTCACCGCCGCGCGCCGCCGTGCCGCCACCCCCGCCAGGACGGCCCGCGCCTTTCGGCACCTGCTGTTCCACCTCTCGTTCTGCGCACCGGACCAACAGGCCTCCGTACTCGACTGGATCGACTCCGAGACCGCCCGCCTCCCGCGCGGCACGGCCGGCCGGCTCGCCCCCTTGGTCGCGAGGCTCCGTACGGCGATGGCGGGCGGGGCCGTCGGCGGCTGACCGCCGCCGCGACCTGGGACACCGCGAGGCGGGACACCGCGCCCCGGCGCCCGGACGACCCCTCCGGAGTCTCCGGTCCGCGCGAGGACCGTCGTTCGCGGTCGGGCCGGGTGGGTCGGGTATACAGGACGAGAGCGATCATTCGGACGAACCGTGAGGAAACCCCGTGAGCCAGAACACCGAGCCTCTGATCGTCGTCGGCGTCGACGGTTCGAACCACTCCAAGCAGGCCCTGCGCTGGGCGGTCGCCCAGGCCAAGGCCGTCGACGGCCGGGTGCACGCCGTCATGGGCTGGGAGTGGAACACCAATCCCTTCGGCGTGAGCCCGTCCGAGCAGAACGAGCTGGTCCACGCCGAGGAAGCGGCCCGCCAGAAGCTCGCCGACACCGTGGCCGAGGCGGTCGGCACCTCGCCGGGCGTGCCGGTCTTCCGCCGGGTGGAGCAGGGCTCGCCCGCGCGGGTCCTGGTGGACGCCTCGAAGGAAGCGGAGCTGACGGTCGTCGGCACCCGCGGCTACGGCGGCATCAAGGGCGCGCTGCTCGGGTCGGTGAGCCAGCAGGTGGTCCAGTACGCGGCCAGCACGGTCGTCGTGGTCCGCGAGGGCGCCTCCGCCTGACCACCCCGCCCCCGGACCCCTTCCGGCGGATGGCGGGCGGGGACGACGGACGGCGGACGGCGGACGGCGGACGGCGGACGGCGGACGGCGGACGAGGGATGGCCGCCCGGAGAGGGCGGCCCCCGTGCCGGACCCTGACGCCGCGCCGGATCAGGCCCCCGGGCCGGCGCCCAGGTCCGCCGGGTCGGTGTTGGCGCCGCACAGCACCACCGCGACCCGCTCCCCCAGCGGACGCGCGGCGACGCGCACCGCCGCCAGGGCGGTGGCGGCACCGGCCTCGACGACGATGCGGTGCTCCTCCCACAGCGCGCGCCGGGCCGCGACGATCGCCGCGTCCGGTACCAGGACCGACTCCGCGTTGTCCTGCCGTACGGCGGCCAGGGCGTCCGCCGAGACCCGGGTGGCTCCGAGCGAGTCGGCGGCCACCGAGTCCACGGGTACGTCCACGGGCCGGCCCGCTTCGAGGGCCGCGCCCAGTGCGCGGCAGTGCTCCGGCTCGACCGCGACGACCCGTACGCCGTGCTCGCGCGCGGCGGTGGCGATGCCGGCGAACAGCCCGCCACCGCCCACGGCGACGACGACGGTGTCGAGGCCGGGCAGGGCGCCGCGGATCTCGTCGAGCAGGGTTCCGGCGCCCGCCGCGATGAGCGGATGGTCGTACGCGTGGCTGCTCAGCGCCCCGCTCGCGGCGGCGAACTCCCGGCAGGCGGCGAGCGCCTCGGCGTACCGCTCGCCGACGAGCCGTACGTCGGCCCCGTAGCCCCGCAGCCGCTCCACCTTCACGCGCGGGGCGGTGGCCGGCAGGAACACGGTGGCGCGCACGGATTCGGCGCGGGCCGCCCAGGCGCAGGCGAGGCCGGCGTTGCCGCCGGAGGCGATGGTCACCCCGGCGTCGGGCAGGGTGTCCGCATCGCGGTGGGCGGCCAGGAAGTTGCGGGCGCCGCGCGCCTTGAAGGAGCCGGTGTGCTGGAGGTACTCCAGCGCGTACGAGATCCCCTCGCCCGCGGGTATCACCGAGACGGGCCGCACCGCCCCGGCGATCCGGCCGGCGGCGGCCCGCACAGCGGCGTAGTCGAGCTGCTGTTCCATGAACTCACCCTCTTGTCAGTCGAAAGGGACCGGCCCCGGACCCGGACCGGGCCCGAACCGTCCCGGCGTCAGGCACCGTCCCGGCGTCAGGCCCCGGCGGGCCGGGCGGCCTCGATCAGCTGGCGCAGGGCGCCGTAGTACACCTCGTGGTCGGTCAGGGCGGGCAGTACGTCGGCCAGCCCGCCCGAGAGCACGGGGAAGTCGGCGGGGTCCAGGGCCGCCAGCGCCCCGCGCGACGCGGCGGTGGCACCGGCCGGATCCCGGTGGTCGACGAACGCGGCGGCGCCGAGCGTCAGCAGGTACATCCGGCGGTAGACGATCATGGCCTCGCCCGGGGTCATCCCGGCGGCGACGCTGTCGGCGAGCGCGGGCTCTACGAGCCGGGCCAGCAGCTGGCGGCCGAGCCAGGGGCGGCCGCCGCGCAGGACCAGCAGTCCGGGGTGGGCCGCGAGCAGCCGGTAGAGGGCGGTGAACCGCTGTTCGGCGGCCTCGGCCCAGCCGGTTCCGGCGGGAATCTCGGGCAGCTGGGCGGCGAGGTGCTCGGTGCAGAGGTCGAGCAGGCCCGCGAGGTCGGCGCAGCGACGCTGGACGGTGGCGTGCGAGACCTCGAGCCGGTCGGCGAGGACGCGGAAGCTGAGCGCGGCGGGCCCCTGCTCGTCGAGGATCCGCAGGGCGGCGGCGGCGATCGCCTCCGGGGTGGCCCGGTCCAGGGCGGCTGATCTTCTGGGCATGAGATACATCGTATCATCCAGTGTTACAGCCACTGGCACGTACGGCGTACCACACGCTGGGTCAACCCCAACGTGTGACACCGACTACACCCATATTGCTGGTCATCACGCCATAACGCTCGACTTATATTGACAGTGGGTAGTCACGCCGCTGCACTGAGCCCTCGACAGCCCCCACGTCAAGGAGACTCCGTGCCGCCTCGCCTGCGTGTGTCGCTCCCCTTTCTGGCCGCGGCCGCCGTGCTCGCCCTCACCCTCTCCCCCGCCCCCGTGGCGGCCGAGCCCAAGGCGACCTCGGACACTCCGCTCGCGCTCACCCCGCCCATGGGGTGGAACAACTGGGCGCACTACATGTGCGACATCGACGAGGCCAAGGTCGTGGCGAACGCGGACGCGCTCGTCTCCACCGGTCTCGCCGCCAAGGGTTACGACACGGTCACCGTCGACGACTGCTGGATGACCAAGAGCCGTGACGCGGACGGGAATCTCGTCGTCGACACGGCGAAGTTCCCGCACGGCATGGCCTGGCTCGGGGAGTACCTGCACGCGCGGAAGCTGAAGTTCGGCATCTACGAGGACGCCGGCCACCTCACCTGCGAGCGCTATCCGGGCAGCGGCTCCCCCGAAGGCGGCGGGCCCGACCACTACGCACGCGACGCCCGGCAGTTCGCCTCCTGGGCCGTCGACTACGTCAAGATGGACGGCTGCAACCTGTGGGTGCCCGAGGGCTCCACCAAGGAGCAGGCCTACCGCGACGCCTACAACTCCGTCGCCAGGGCGCTGCGCGACAGCGGCCGGGACATGGTCCTGTCCGCCTCCGCACCCGCCTACTTCCAGCAGGGCGAATGGGGCGGCTCCGACTGGCACAAGGTGCTCGGCTGGGTCGGCGAGACCGGCCAGCTGTGGCGCGAGGGCCGGGACATCAAGGTGTACAAGCCGGCCGCCCCGGCCACCTCGCGGTGGAGCTCGGTCCTGGGCAACTACGGCTACAACCGCTGGCTGGGCCGGTACGCGGGCCCCGGCAACTGGAACGACCCCGACTTCCTGATCGCGGGCGCCCCCGGGCTCACCGCCGCGGAGAGCCGCAGCCAGGTCGGACTCTGGGCCATGATGGCCGCCCCGTTCATCCTGTCCTCGCAGGTGTCCGAGCTCAGCCCGGCGGGGCTCGCCGCCCTCGGCAACACCGATCTGATCGCTCTGGACCAGGACCCCATGGGCCGTCAGGGCACGGTGGTCTCCTCCAACGCCACCTTCGACATCCTGGTGCGGCCGCTCGCGAACGGCGACCGCGCCGTGGCCGTCCTCAACCGGTCCGGCACCTCCCGCGAGGTCCGGGTGCCGCTCGAGGAGATCGGGCTCCCCTCCTGCACGGTCGACGCGAAGGACCTGTGGAGCGGGCGGGCGCGCGAGGTCTCCGACGCGCTGACCGGGACCGTGGCCGCCCACGACACGGCCGTCTGGCGGCTCGCCCCGCGCGGCGGCTGCACCCGGACACTGCCCACCGGGCAGATCGCCGGCCAGGGGCCCCGGCAGGGCGCCGCCTGCGCCGACGGGGCGAGTACCACCGGGGTCGGCGCCGTGGTGATGGGTACCTGCACGGGCGCGCCCGACCAGCGCTGGACCCTGCACCGCGACGGCAGCCTCCGGCTGGCGGGAGACTGCCTGTCCGCGGGCGCGGACGGCCAGGTGGAGCTGGCCGCCTGCTCCTCCGGCCCCGGCCGCCGCGTGCCGGGGCAGAGCTGGACGCACCGCCGCGACGGCGCACTGGTCGAGGACACCGGCGGGCTCTGCCTGACGGCCCCCGCCTCCGCGGCCGCCCCGGCCGAAGCGGGCGTCCCGGCCGAGCGGCTGCGGCTGACCGCCTGCGGCGAACACCGGGTCGATCAGGCCTGGTCCCTCCCGGCCTGACGGCCCGCGCGCATGAGGAAGCAGATCGCGGCCGGGCCCCCGAGGGCCGCCGAGCCGCCGGACACCGCCCGGCGGCCACGTGCCGCCGAGCCGCCCGCCCCGACCGAGACGAGGACGCGCATGCCGGGCCCGATCCCACGAAGCCACCCGGCCGGGCGGACGCGCCGCCGGGTCACCCTGACCGCGCTGCCCGCGGCCCTGCTGACCCTGGCGGTCGCCGGGGGATCTGCCCCGGGTACCAGTTGTTGCGGACCTCGTGGTCGTCCCACTGCGCGAGGA
>NZ_JBEXOV010000085.1:0-31809 GCF_040611715.1 Streptomyces sp. NPDC006544
GTGCGGGCGGGCCGGGGGGCGCCCCGCGGCCCCGGGCGCCCGCCCCGTCGCCGCCGCCCCGGGCCGGGGCCCCGGCGGGGCTGGCGGGGCCCCGCCGGGGAGGGTGGCTCAGGCCGCCACCGGCACCGCGAGCGCGGCGCGCGGGGCGGCCGGGAGCGGGATGCCGAAATCGCGCAGGACGGCCCCGGCCGCCCGGCGGGCCGAGCGCAGGGCGCCCTCGACGGTGTTGGTGTCCCGGTGGTCGCCGCACACGTACAGCCCGGCCAGCACCCGGACGGGACGCCGGGTGTCCTGCGGCGGGGGCATGGCGGGCACGGCTTCGGGGGTGTGGTGGACGGCGAGGAGCTCCCAGTCCCGGGTCGAGGTCTCGTAGAGCCGGGCCAGGCGCGAGGCGACAGTGCGCGCGGGCGGCGGCGGGCCGAGGACGGTGGTGGTGACCAGACTGCGGCCCCGAGGGGCGCGCGTGGGGTCGACGGCGCTCATCACGGCGGTGTGGGCGACGGGCCGGCCGGGGTCGCCGTCCAGGAGGAGCGAGCCGTCCCAGGGGAGCGGCCCGGCGCCGGCGGCGGTGGCGTGGTGGATGACGGTGACCTGGTGGAAGTCGGGGACGCGCAGGCCCGGGAGCAGTTCGGCGGCGGCCCGGGCCCCGGTGGCCAGGACGGCGGAGCGGCAGCTGAAGTCGCCGTGCTCCTCGGTGGTGACGAGGTTGGTGGCCACGGAGCGGACCCGGACCCCGGTGCGGACGGTGCCGGGCGGCAGTGCGGCGGCGAGCAGCCCGGGCAGGGTCGCGGCGCCGCCTTCGGGCACGGCGAGGCGGCCTCGGGCGAAGGTGCGCAGGGCCAGGTCGGCGACGCGGCTGGAGGTGGTGAGCGCGGGATCGCGCAGGAGTGCGGCGAGGAGCGGACGCAGCGTCGTCCCGAGGCTCCTGGAGCTCAGGGCGGCGTGGGCGGTGCGCTCGGGGCGGGCGAGGAGGCGCTCCTCGGGCAGCGCGGCGAGCCGTGCGAGGGCGGCTCCGACGCGTGCCTGGTCGAGGGAGCCGCTGGTCAGGGCGCGGGCGGGGGTGAGGGCCCCGGCGCGGAGCGTCCTGCCGTCGGCGTGGACGCGGGCGCCGGGCGCGAAGGGCCGCAGGACCAGGCCCTCCAGTCCGGGGGTACGGGCCGGCTCGGTGTAGGCGGTGTTGAGGAGCTGTCCGATCCGGTCGAGGCGGAAGCCGTCGACGGTCTCGGTGGCCATCCGGCCGCCCGGGTCGTCGGCGCCTTCCAGGACGATGACCGTGACTCCCGCCGCGATCAGGTGGTGTGCGGCCGAGAGTCCGGAAACTCCGGCTCCCACGATGACTACGTCCGCATGGTGTGCGTGTGCGCTGTGGAGCACGTGCCCCTCCCCGAGGTCGGCCCGGCTGTGTGGGGATCCTCCTTCCCCCAACCGATCCCGGCGGAACCAGAGTGGGGCGGACCATTACAGCCCGCCCGGTCAACTTCGGTCGCACGACGGTCGCATTCGGCTCACGAACGGTCGCACGCGGACAACGGGGTGCTCCCCCTCCAAGCGCCCCTAGGACGGCCGAGCTTGCAGGGCGGCCCTGATGGACTCTTCGATGCCGGGGTGCCGGAAGACGAAGCCGGACTCCAGCAGCCGGGCGGGCAGCACCCGCTGACTGCCCAGTACGTCCTGGGCGAACGCGCCGAGGGCGGCGCGCAGGGCCGGAGCCGGTACGGCGAACAGCGCGGGCCGGTGCAGGACCCGGCCCATGGCGGCCGTGACCTCGCGGTTGGTCAGGGGCTCGGGGGCGGTGAGGTTCACCGGCCCGCTCAGGGCGGGGTTGTCCACGAGCCACCGCAGGGCGGCGATCTCGTCGTGCATCGAGATGTGCGACCAGTACTGGCGGCCGTTGCCGAGCCTGCCTCCGACGCCGGCCTTGAAGATCGGGAACAGCTTCCCCCAGGCCCCGCCCTCGGCGGCGACGACCAGCCCGGTACGGGCGAACACGGTCCGGACCCCGGCGTCCCGGGCGGGGGCGGCCGCGGCCTCCCACGCGACGCACACCTCCGGCAGGAAGCCGGATCCCGCCGGAGCGCTCTCGTCGACCGCCCGGTCGCCCGTGTCGCCGTAGTAGCCGATGGCGCTCCCGCAGACGAACGCCCCGGGCGGCTCGGCCATGGCGGCGACGGCCCGCGCCATGGTGTCCGTGCCCTTGACCCGGCTGTCGCGGATCTCCCGCTTGTACGCGTCCGTCCACCGGTGGTCTCCGACCCCGGCGCCGGCCAGGTGCACGACGGCTCCGCAGCCGGCGAGCCCCGCGGGGTCCACGTACCCCCGCGCGGGATCCCACCGCGCCTCGTCCGGGGCGGCCGGCTCCCGCCGCACGAAGCGGACGACTTCGTGGCCGTCGGCCCGTAGGTCCCGCCCGAGGGCGCTGCCGATGAGGCCGGTGGCACCGGTGAGTGCGATACGCATGGCGCCATCCTCGCAGCCGGGCCCCGCTCGGGCCCGATTTCCCGGTGCGGGTCCCGGGACGGGGTGGGGGGCGGGAGCGGGGACGGGAGCGGGGGCGGGGGGCGTGCGCGGACCCGCGTCACGACGGGGTCGAGCCGAGCCACGTGCCCACCGCGTAGGTGACCGCCATCGCCAGGGCGCCTCCGGCGACGTTCCGCAGGACGGCCCGGCCGGCCGGAGCCCCGCCCAGCCGTGCGCTGAGCACCCCGCACAGGGTCAGAGCCACCAGCACCCCGGCCACCGTCACCGGCACGCGCCAGGACGGCCCCGGCAGGACGATCGCCAGCAGCGGCAGCACCGCACCCACCGTGAACGCCACCAGGCTCGCCACCGCCGCGTGCCACGGGTTCGCCAGCTCGTCGGGGTTGATCCCCAGTTCCACCCGTGCGTGCGCCCGCAGCGCGTCCCGCTCCGTCAGCTGCTGCGCGGCCTCCCGCGCGACCTCCCCGCTCAGCCCCCGCGCCACCAGCAGCCCCGTCAGCTCCTCCAGCTCCTCCTCCGGCGACTCCGCGAGCTCCTGCCGTTCGAGGTCCAGCGCGGCCTTCTCGGAGTCCCGCTGGGAGCTGACCGAGACGTACTCCCCCGCCGCCATCGACAGCGCACCCGCCAGCAGGCCCGCGACCCCCGCCGCCAGGATCGCCGGGCGCGAGGTCGTGGCCCCGGCGACGCCCACGACGAGGCCGGCCGTCGAGATGATCCCGTCGTTCGCGCCGAGCACCCCCGCGCGCAGCCAGTTCAGCCGCGTACTGATCGCCGCGCTCTGCGCACCGCCTCCGCTGCCCTCCGTACCCGTACCGCCACCGCCGTCCACCGTTTCCGTCACGCCCCCACTGTCGTGGCGCCCGCCCGCGGGGGCCACCCGGCGTGCGCGCGGTCGGCGCCGGTACCAGGGTGGAGGAGTGAGACGCGAACGCGAGGAGCCTGGCTGGATGCGCGGGGCCCCGCCACCACGCTGGGCCCGGCTCGCGCCCGTCGTGGCGCTCGTCCTGCTGGTCCTCGCGCAGCGCATCACTCCGAGCGACGTGGAATTCGGCTATTTCCTGGCCGGGCTCCCGCCGGTGGCGGCCTTCGCGTACGGCGCCGCCGGGACGGCCGTCTTCGCCGGCCTCGTGCTCGTGCTCCTCGGTCTGCCGGTCATCGGCGTCGTGCACGCCCGGGGCTCCGACCTCGCCACCGTCGCGGCGATCGGCATCCTCAGCGTGGTCGTCGCCTGGGTCCGAAAACGCCGCGACACCCAGTTGGTCAGCGTGCGCAGCGTCGCGGAGGCCGCCCAGCTCGCGGTCCTGCCGCCCGTCCCCGAACGGGTGGGGCGGATCCGCTGCTCCGGCCTCTACCGGCCGGCCCAGCGCGGCACCCTGGTGGGCGGGGACCTGTACGACGTACGGGCGGGGCCCTTCGGCGTGCGCGCGGTGGTCGCCGACGTCCAGGGGCACGGCCTCGCCGCCGTCGGCACGGTCGCCTCGCTGCTCGGCGCCTTCCGGGAAGGGGTTCTGGACGACGCGGAGCTCTCGGCCGTGGCGGCCCGGTTGGACCGGCGGCTGCTGGCGGACGCGGCGGCCGGATCGGTGGAGCACGCGGAGCTGTTCGCGACGGCGGTGCTCCTGGAGTTCCCGCCCGGATCGGACCTCGTGCGGATCGTGTCCTGCGGCCATCCCCCGCCGCTGCTGCTACGCGGCTTCGCGGTCTCGGAACTCCACGTGCCCCCGGGCCCGCCCCTCGGCCTCGGCCTCGCCGGGGCGGCCGGGGCGGCGGAGCCGGCCGCCCCTGCCGAGCCCGTCGAGCTCCCGGTCCTCCCCGGCGACCGGCTGCTGATGTACACGGACGGGGTGACGGAGGCGCGCGACGCGGCGGGGTGCTTCTACCCGCTGACCGCGCGCGTGCCCGTACTGGCCTCGGAGGCGACGGGGCTCGCCCGGGCGGTGTGGCGGGACCTGGAGTCGTTCACCGAGGGCGGGCCGGGCGACGACGTGGCGCTGCTGGTGCTCTCGCCCGCGGAGGAGCCGGACGACGGTACGGCCCCGGACGGCAAGGGACGGAGGGCGAGGGCCGGACGGCAGGGACCGGGCCGCGAGGCGCCGCGCGCCGGGACGACGGCACCGTGATGACGCCGCACCGGGGGCACGCGGAAGCCTCACGAGGCGAGGCCGCGCCGTGGCCCTGCACGCAGGGACACGGCGCGGCTCCCCCGGGCCTCCCCGGGTCTCCTCGCGTCTCCCGGCGACGAGCGGAGACGGGCAGGGACGGGTGCTGCCTACGCGGCTTCGCGGATGAAGGACCGGACCATCCTGCAGGTGACGTTGGACGGGCGGCGGACGCCCGTCCGGACCGCCATGGTGCGGATCTTGCGGTTGGTGGCGCGCTGGACGTCATAGGTGCCCGAGTCGAGGAGCGATATCGCCAGGCGCATCGCCTTCAGCCCCCGGTTGTGCCTCTCGTACCACTCGCGGGGCAGCCCCGCGGGCAACGGCTTCTTCTTGATCCGCTCGATGGGGTGCGTGGTCGTGGCAGTGGCCATCTACAGCCTCCGAACTGGTGGTTGGCGTCCCGTCGTTCTTCCTCGATTTTACCGGGGACCACTGACAAAGGACCTGGCCAGGCACTGCCTCGATAGGCTTCCGGGCATGGAGATCTGGATCAACCCCGCCTGTTCGAAGTGCCGCAGCGCACTGACCCTGCTCGACGCGGAAGGAGCCGAGTACACCGTCCGCCGTTATCTGGAGGACGTTCCTTCCGAGGCCGAGATCCGCGAGGTGCTGGGCCGCCTGGGCCTGGAGCCCTGGGACATCACCCGCACCTCGGACCCGCTCGCCGAGGAGACCGGCGTACGAGACCTGCCGCGCGAGGAGACCGAGGCGGCGCGGCAGCGCTGGATCAGCCACCTCGCGGCGCATCCGAAGCTGATCCAGCGTCCGATCATCACCGCGGAGGACGGCACCGCGGTGGTCGCCCGCACGGACGAGGCGGTACGCGAGGCCCTGTCCCGCCACACGTGACCGACCGTCCCGGCCGCCCCTCGCCCCCGGCCCCTACGGGACGGGCTCATTGACTGCCGCGGATCTTGTCGATGCGCCGCGCCAGGGCCTCCGTCTCCGCGATCAGCCGCGCCTGCGCCTTCTTCTGCTCCTCGTCGCCCCGGGCCCTGAACGCCACGCTGAAGTGGGGTTGAAGCTGGGTCCACCAGCCGTAGTCCAGCATCGCCCACGCCTGCGGGCAGAGGGGGGCGCGGGTTTTGGGGAGATAGCCGCTGTCGACCAGGGACTTCTGATACTTCTTCGGGTCGCTGCCCTCCAGGTGGCACAGGAAGTTGAAGGCCCGTTGCTGGGTGACGGGATGGTCGCTCGCCAGGCCTTCCAGGGTCGGCCGGCCTTCCTTGCGGGCGAGCTCGTCGAAGAGGACCGCGGCGGCCAGCGACGGGCCCGGCCCGACCTCGTTGACGGTGTAGAAGGACGCGAAGCCGTCAGCCGCGTCCTCTTCGAGGCCGAGGTTGGCCAGGAGGAGCTGGCGTTGCAGGGCGTGGCCCATCTCGTGGCCGAAGACGAACTCGGTCGACAGCACGGTCAGATCGTCGGTGTTGTACTCGGACGCGGGGATCGGGGCGGGCCGTTCGACGGTCTTCACGACATCGGCGAGGGCCTTCTCGATGGTCGTCAGGAACGACGGCGGGATGAAGATCGTCCTGCCGTCGGGCTGGGTGACGGCGTCGGTGACGCCGGGCGGCACGTCGGCGGTGACCTTCACGACCATGTCGTGCGGGAGGGTCAGCGCTCTGTTCACCCAGTCGGCCGACCGCTCCAGCACACGGGACCTCCGGATCAGCGCCACGGCCTGCCGGTCCTCCGGCGTGACCGTCTGGGCCTCGTAGACGACGGTGACCCTGCCGGAGCGCGCCGCCTGGGGGCGAGGCCCTGCTCCGGTCCCCCGCCCGGCGTCGCGGGCCTCGCCGCCGCACCCGGTCACGACGACCGCGGCGAGGACCAGCACGCCTGACAGGATGATGCGCGCCCGCTTCGGGCGACCGGCGGTGTTCGGCATTCTTGGTCGGCTCCCGTCGCGTGTTCCCGTTCTGATCCTCCGGCCGTCCGGCTGCGGGCGCCCCTCGAGCCGCCCGTACGGGGGACCGTCCGCCACGGTGTCGACGAGGCCCAGGCCCCGCGCCCCCCTGCACCTCGGCCTGCTCCACCGTGCCTGCGGCCTCATCCGCCGGAGACGACTCCGCACCTCACTCTGAAACGATCGGTTGGGCCCTGCTCCGCACCTCGTAGGGTGGGGCAAGCAACAAAGTGGTATGTACCGCACCAAAGGACCCGTCGTGACCGAGCAGCAGCATCCCCAGCCCACAACTCCCGGAGGCCCCACCGACCACGACGTGCCCCCCACCCCCGCCGCGCCGACGCTTCCGCCGCCCCGCCGGGGGGCCGACTGGATGTTCGGCGGGGTGTACGGGACGGTCCTCGCGTCCGGGCTGCTCGCCGCGCTCGACCAGAAGGGCGGGGACTACACACCCGTCTACGACGCCAGCTGGGTCCTCGTGACCGCCGCCACCGCCGGACTCGCGCACGGGTACGCGCACCACATGGCCACCCACCAGCCCGACTCGGTCGGGCACCGGTGGCCGCTGCTCATGCGGGCCCTGTGGAACGAGTGGCCGATGATCGCGGCGACCCTTCCGACCATCCTGCTGCTGCTCATCGCCGGGCTCGCCGGCTGGGACTCCCACGGAGTGACCGCCGTCGGGCTCGGCCTGAACACCGCGATGCTGTTCGCCTGGGGCGCCTTCGTGGCCATGCGGGTCGGCTACAAGCTCGGCTCCGCGCTCGCGATCGGCATGGCCGACGCCACGATCGGACTGGCCATCATCGTGGCCAACGCCCTGATCAAGTAGGAACCGTCGCGAGGAGGCGGCCGCCCCTCCACCGGAGCGGCCGCCTCCACCGGAGCGGCCGCCCACGGCGCGTCAGCCGCCCTCAAGGAAGCAGTTGCGCCTCCGCCTCCGCCAGGATCTCCGTCAGCCGCGCCCCGAACTCCGCCCCCCGCCCGTCCGGCACCCCGGTACGGGCCGCCGTGAGCAGCGCGTCGAGGGCGCGGCCGTAGGCGCCCTGGACGTTGCTCCACTCCGGGAGGCCGAAGACGCCCTCGGCGCCGCGCAGCTCCAGGCCCACCCCGGCGGCCGCGCGCGGGGCGCTCAGGCTCAGCACCGCGGTGCTCGCGGCGCCGGAGGTGTGGCGCAGGGCGAGCTGGACCACGTCGGAGGGGCCCCGGGTGGCGCTGACCGAGGTGACGTCGCCGAGTACGGGAATGAGTACGGACAGGGCGTGCGGGCCCACGTCCCACAGCCCGCCCTTGGCCTTGCGCCAGGGCGAATCGGCGTAGGCGCTGCGCTCCCCGTCGGGCGGGAAGACCGCGCCGAGCCAGTGGGCGGCGCCGGTGAACCAGCCCGAGCGCTCCGCCTGCTCCGCGACCCAGCCGGCGGTGGGCTCGGCGAAGCGAAGGGTCAGGAAGACCACGGAGGCCACCTGGTGTTCGACGACGGCCTCGGCGACGGTGCGGGCGGCGGCCGCAGTGGTCGCGACGGGCTTGTCGAGGAGAAGGTGGCAGCCGGCGGCGGCCGCGCGCACGGCGAGAGGGGCCTGTACGTCGGGCGGCAGGGCGAAGGCCGCGACGTCACAGTCGGCGAACAGCGCCTCGGGGTCTTCGTACACCTTCACGCCGTACGCGGCGGCCAGTTCGGCCGCGGCTTCGGGCCTGCGGCCCCAGACCCCGACGAACTCGGAGCCGGGGTGCGCGGCGAGGGCGGGGGCGTGGGTGCGGTGGGCCCATGGGCCGGTGCCCAGCAGCCCGACGCGGGGGCGGGACCCGGAAGCGGCCTCTGCGGCGGCATCTCCGGCGGACGTCAAATCGTACGAAATGCTCACCTGCCTAGTCTGCCCCACCCGGTCGGGTGCCCTGCGGGCAACCCGCACAAGGGTGCCCACCTGCGGAGTAAACCTCGGTAACACGGGGTTCACACGCGGGCAACGGAAGAGAAATCGCGAGCGGGCACGCTGCGGTCAACACCGCAGAACGAATTCGCAGCGCGCGACGGAGCGAGACGCGAACGCGGTACGCAACCGCAAGACGCCACCGCACCCGCGACGCGCGACCGCAAGCACCCGCAGAGTCCGCGCCGGAGTGACGCACCGAAGGATGGGGCCCGTGAGCTACAAGGCTGAGTACATCTGGATCGACGGAACCGAGCCGACGGCGAAGCTGCGCTCCAAGACCAAGATCATGGCGGACGGCGACACGCTGCCGATCTGGGGCTTCGACGGTTCGAGCACCAACCAGGCCGAGGGCCACGCCTCCGACCGCGTGCTGCAGCCGGTGTTCTCCTGCCCCGACCCGATCCGCGGCGGCGACCACCTCCTCGTCCTGTGCGAGGTCCTGAACATCGACATGACCCCGCACGAGTCGAACACCCGCGCGCAGCTGCGTCCGATCGCCGAGAAGTTCGCGGCCCAGGCCCCGATCTTCGGCATCGAGCAGGAGTACACCTTCTTCGACGGCACCCGCCCGCTCGGCTTCCCGGTCAACGGCTTCCCGGCCGCGCAGGGCGGCTACTACTGCGGCGTCGGCTCGGACGAGATCTTCGGCCGCGAGATCGTCGAGAAGCACCTGGACCACTGCCTCGCGGCGGGCCTGTCCATCTCCGGCATCAACGCCGAGGTCATGCCCGGCCAGTGGGAGTTCCAGGTCGGCCCGGTCGGCCCGCTGGAGGTCTCCGACCAGCTGTGGATCGCGCGCTGGCTGCTCTACCGCACCGCCGAGGACTTCAACGTCTCCGCGACGCTGAACCCGAAGCCGGTCAAGGGCGACTGGAACGGCGCGGGCGCGCACACCAACTTCTCCACGAAGGCGATGCGCGAGGGCTACCCCGCGATCATCACCGCGTGCGAGTCCCTGGGCGAGGGCAGCAAGCCGCTCGACCACGTCAAGAACTACGGCGCGGGCATCGACGAGCGCCTGACGGGCCTGCACGAGACGGCCCCGTGGAACGAGTACAGCTACGGCGTCTCGGACCGCGGCGCCTCCGTCCGCATCCCGTGGCAGGTCGAGAAGGACGGCAAGGGCTACATCGAGGACCGCCGCCCGAACGCGAACGTCGACCCGTACGTGGTGACCCGCCTCATCACGGACACCTGCTGCGCCGCCCTGGAGAAGGACGGCCTGGTCTGACCCCGCCGCGCTCCCGCACACGGACGACGCCCGCCGAGCCCCTGTGGCCCGGCGGGCGTCGCCGTTCCCGCCCGCCGAACCCCCGTGGCCCGGCGGGCGTTGTCCGTACCGCCTGGCGGCCCGGACGGCCGGTGTCGGGCGGGAGGTGGTCGCCGCTGTGGACGCGGGCGGCCTGCGCGTGGGACGGAACCGCCCGCACTGCGATACGGGTGCCGGGCTCGGACGGGCGCAGGCGGCTCACCGGATGACGGATTGTCGGGATTGGAATGTTCCGTTCACCGGATAGTCCCGGAATATGGGATTCCGATCCACGAAGTGAGACGAGACCTGCCCCAGGGTGCTCGGATCTGCTTGAATGGGGCCATGGCCAGCCACGCACACACCTCGACAGGTCGCAGCGACCTCGAGCCGTTCTGGCCCTCCCGTCAGGACCACGATTTCGACCGGGTGTGTTGCCGCGCGAAGAACGCGCCGGCCCTCTAAAGCCTCCGGGACCTCAACTGACGACCTCCCCCGAGGCCTTCGGTCTGCGCGGTACGACAAAGACGACGCCCGCACGTACGTCTCCTGCCGACCCTCCGCGTGAAAGAGCTGACCACTCATGACGAACACCCGCTCCTTCGCTTCTGCCGCCTCCCCCACGACCGCCTCCCGGGCCTACCCGACGTTCCCGCCCAGTCCGCGCCACCGCCTGAGGGCCGTGGACCGCGACGAGGTGGCGCGCGTCGTGGATCTCCTGCCGCCCGGAGCCACCTGGCTGCCCGCCCCCCAGCACAGCGTGCCCAGCCTGCCGGGCCAGCCGCCGATGGTCGGCTACCTGGTGCTCGTACCCGCCGACCAGCAGCCCCCGATCGCCTTCGCCCCGCACGCCGTTCCCGCCGGGGCCATCGGGTCCACCGGCACCACCGGCACCACCGGCACCACCGGCCAGGCCGGTCACGCCGGTACGGCCCCCCTGCCCGCCCCCGTCACCGGGGACGCCCTGGTCCGCATCGACCCGGCGCAGCGCACCGCCGAGGTGGACGGCCAGGTCCTCGACCTGACGTACTTGGAGTACGAGCTGCTCGCCCACCTGGTCGCGAACCCCCACCGGGTGCACAGCCGGGACCAGTTGGTGACGAACGTCTGGGGTTACGGACACGTCGGCGACGGCCGCACCGTCGACGTCCATGTCGCCCGGCTGCGCCGCAAGCTGGGCGCGTCGCACCGCGGCGCGATCCAGACGGTACGCCGGGTGGGGTACAAGTACGCCCCCTGAACCGGCACGAGGGCGGGCCCGCGAGGACCCGCCCTTCCCGCCCTTCCCGGTCTTCCGGGACGAGCCCCTCCGGAGGAGTGCGGGGAAGCCGTCGCCACCGGCACCCTGAACTCCAGGGTGCCGGGCACGTCACCACGCTCACGCTCTGGAAGATCGCGTGACCGGCGGCCCGGGCTCCCGGGGAGGGGCCTCGGCCGGCGTGCCCTGCCCGGGACCGGCCGGGGCGCCGTGCAGGAGCAGTTCGAGCACCGATTCGATGTAGTCGGCCAGTCGGCCTTCGCCGCCTTCGCCGCCGAGCGGAAGGACGCCCGGCAGCCTGGTCTCCAGTTCGTCGTGGCCGACGTACGCGGCGTAGCCGAGCACGGCGCGCTGAACGGCCACCTCGGGCGGGAAACCGATCTCCTGGAAGAGCGCGGTCACGTAGTCGAGCCGCCGCCGGGCCACCCGGCGCACGACCGGCGCCACCAGCTCGTGGTCGGCCGACGCGAGCAGATTGGCCGCCGCGGCGTCCTGCCCGGCGCCGCCGGTGACCTGGGTGAGCAGGATCCTCAGCCGGGCCCGCGGGTCGGGCTCGGCGCCCAGGGTCTCGATGGTGGCCTCGGTGAACCGTCGCTCCCACAGCGCGAGAGCCGCCTCGACGAGTGCGTCACGGTGGGTGAAGTGCCAGTAGAAACTGCCCTTGGTGGCGCCCAGCCTCGTCGCGAGCGGCTCCACGGCCACCGCCGCGAGCCCGCGTTCGCCGATCGCTTCGAGCGCTGCCGTCGCCCAGTCGTCCGCAGTAAGCCGTCGTCGCCCTTGATCCACGTCCGTACGCTACCGTACGGTCATTCCATACGCCTCCGTATGGAGGCCGGCCCGGGGAGACGACGTGCACAACTTCCAACAGCGCACCATCGACGCGCCCGCCACCGAGGTCGGCGCCCTCCTCGACCGCCTGGGCACCCCGCAGGACCGGATCTGGCCCGCACCGGCCTGGCCGCCCCTGGTGCTCGACACGGGCCTCGCGGTCGGTTCGCGCGGCGGCCACGGACGGATCGCCTACTCGGTCGCCGCCTACGAACCGGGCCGACGCGTCCGGTTCGCCTTCGCTCCGGGACTCGGCATGAACGGCTACCACGAATTCCTCGTCACCCCCGACGGCCCGACGCGCTGCCGGATCTCCCACACCGCGGCAGGACGCATGGAGGGCAAGATGCGCCTCATGTGGCCCCTGGCGATCCGCTGGCTGCACGAAGCCCTGCTGAGCGACGCGTTCGACAACATCCAGCGCGCGGCCACCGGCCGTGCGCCGCACCCGGCCCGCTGGTCGGTCTGGGTCCGCCTGGTGCGCCTCGCACTCGGCCGGACCACCCGCGCCGGGACGGGCCCCGCCGGGGCTTAGGCGGCGCCCGACGGTCCCCCTACCCCGGCCGGGGCCCTGGCGGGAGCCCGGTCGGGACCACGGCCGCTACCCGGCAGGAGCCCCCGGAAGAGGGCCCCTGCCGGCGGCCGCGCCTAGGCCTCCGCGCCCGCCCCGGCCCGGCGCCTCGACGCCGCGAGGCCCAGCAGCAGGTCGACGGCCAGGAACACCAGCAGGCTGATCCCGAGCAGCGGCACGAACCAGCCCACGAGGGCCGTCACGGCGGCCAGCGGCAGGAGCGCCGTCACCGGAAGCCTCCGCCACGCCCCGCGGGGCTGCGGGCGGCCGACCGACAGTCCGCGCCCCTTGGTCGGACGGCGCAGCCACCACATGCGGTAGCCCCAGACGACCATGAACATCAGCAGGACCGCGAGGGCCGCCAGTGCCAGCTGGTTGGCCGGACCGAAGGTCAGGCCCATGTGCAGGTCGATGCCGAAGCGGGTCAGCTGGGCGAGCAGCGGATGGTCGGCGAAGCGGAGTTCGTCCATGACCCGGCCGTCGGCGGGGTCGACGGAGACGGCGTCCAGGTGCACCGGCACCTGCTTGTCCTGCTCCTTGACCACGTACCCCTTGCCCTGGGAGGGCAGGGTGATCCGCAGGGACTCGGTGACCCCGGCCGCGCGCGCCGCCGCGACCGCGCCGTCGATGCCGATGGCGTCGGCCGGGGCGGCAGCCGCCTGAGCGCCGGCGCCCCCGCCGTGCCCGGCGTGCTCCCCGCCGGCATCGGCGGCGGGCGCGCCGCCCACCGTGGCGGAGACGGCGGGGGTCGCGCCGCCGAGGCTGTCCTGGAGCCGTCCGATGTTCTCCCCCGCGTACTTCGACCAGGTCAGGCCGGTGGCGGAGAGGCCGACGAGGCCGATGGCGATCCAGACGCCCACGGATCCGTGCCAGGACAGCGTCTTGCGCCGGCCGGTCGCCTTGCGGTCCGGAAGGACCAGCGCCGCCTTACGGGTGCGCCTGCGGCCGATCCACAGCGCGAGCCCGCCGAGCGCGACCACCCACAGCCAGCTCGCCGCGAGCTCGCTGTAGTTGCGCCCGAACTCCCCCAGTTGAAGGCTGGAGTGGAATTCGCTCAGCCAGGCCCGCAGCGGCAGCGCGTCACCGACGGTGGTGAGCTTCCCGCGCACCTGGGCCGTATACGGATCGACGAACACGGTGAGGGTCTCGCCCTCGGCGAGTCCCGGGCTCTCCATGATCACCCGGGTGGTGGCGTCCGCCTCCGGGGCCGGCCACACGGAGACCACCGTGCCCTGCGGCGCGGCGTTCTTGGCCGCGTCGACCTGCGCGCCGAGCCGCATCGCGCTCGCTCCGACGTGGTCGACCGTCAGCTCCTCGGAGTAGAGGATCTTCTCGGCCTGCCAGGAGCCGGCGTAGAGCAGCCCTGTGGCGGCGGCGACGAACAACAGCGGGGCGATCAGCACCCCGGCGTAGAAGTGCAGGCGCAGGAGCAGCGGCCGCAGGGCGGCCCACGCGCCGGGCCCGCCGGTGGGGTCGGTGGCCGAGGAGCCTGCGGAGGCGGCTGCGGCTGCGCCTTCCGCATCGGTTTCGGGTACGTCGGAGTCCGCTGCGCGGGCTCCCTGGACCTCGTCGAGAGACATGGGTGTCCTAGGTGTTGGCGAAGACAGGGGTGAGCGGCCCCAGGTCTCGCCCCCTCGCCTAGGAGGTGCGCCGTTCAGGTCAGGCGCGGGCGGGACGGCCGGGGGCCGTGATACGGATCCGTCCGCGCGCGGGCGGCCCGCGCCGCTCGGCGGTGTGCGCGTGCACGGCCCCGCGCAGGGTGCGCGGCCGCTCGTAGGCGGCGGGGCGGCAGAAGACGGGCACCGACGCCGCGCAGGCCGCGCGCGTCCACAGCAGGGCGAGGACCCGGGAGAGCGGCCGGGCGGCGAGCAGGGCCCCGGCCGCGAGGACGGCGGCGAGACGGAAGACGGCCGTCTCGCCCCAGGCCAGCCAGGCCGCGCAGAACAGCCCGGCGAGAACGTGTGCGGCGATCATGCCGAGGCCGTCGTGGGCATGGCCGGCCGCCATCCCGCCCATGCCGCCCAGCTCGGCCATGTCCATGCCGCCCATGCCGCCCATGCCGACTGTGTCCATTCCGGCCATGACCGGCATGTCCGCAAGGGTGGCGGCGTCCACGCCCGCCATCCCGGCCATGCGGTCGGCCCCGGCCGCGGCCTCCGCTTCCGCACCCGCCCCGTGGTGGCTGCCGGCGGAAACCGAGAAGACGAGGTGCAGGACCGCCTGGACGCCGAGCAGGGCCGCGGCGATGGGGAGCGGCCTGCGACGGCGCCCGGCGCCGAGCCAGGCGAGGCCGCCGGTCAGCCCGAAAGCGGACAGAAGACCCAGGACGGGAAGGTCCGTACCGGACATGTACGAATGCCCCAGCGCACCCAGTGCGACAGCCACCGCCGCGAAGAGCGCGGCCCGGGCGGCGCGCAGCGGCGCGGGGCTGTGTGTCATGACCAGGGCATGGTGCCACGGGCCCCCCTCTCGCTCAACGCACCGGGGCACCCGATCATGGGCGGATGAATCCACTGCCATTGACAGTGCCACTGGGTGCGGTGTACGCGGGCGGGGTGCAGCTGGGCGCGTACGCCCTGGAGCGGCTGGAACCGGGTGCGCGCGAGCGGCTGCTGCGCACCTGCTCGACCAACGCCGACAACCTCGAAGCCGGCCGCTGGGAGACCCTGGCGCTCAGCGCGCTGCTGGTCGAGGAGCCGATGCCACTGCCGTACGCGCTGCTCCTGACGGCGGTACTCGGATACGCCGAATACGCGTACGGCGCCTGGTGGACGGCCGCCGCCTTCCTGTTCGGCCACACCGCGGCGACGCTGCTGGTGTACGGCGTGCTGCGCAGGGCGGCCGGTCCGCGGACCCGCCGGGCGGTGGACGTGGGCACCAGCTACGGGCTCAACACCGTGCTCGGCGCGCTGACCTCGACGCTGCCGCGCGGGCCCGTGCGCACCGCCGCCCGGGTGGGGCTGCTGGCGCTCGCCGTGCGGCCGGTGCTGCGGCGGGGGCGGACCTTCACCGACGCCGGTCACCTGGTGGCGCTGGGGCTGGGCCTCGGGCTCTCGCTGGCCGCCGATTGTCTTTCCCGGGAAGGATCTACGAAAATCATGGGGATGACACGCGTCACCCAGCGCATGTCACCACTGTCCGCCTAGCCCTCCGATCCCCGCGATTCGGTTCTTCGATCATTCGTTTTTCGAATAGCCCCCGCCACCGCCACCGCTGGAGCCGCCACGATGACCGTCACCACCGCCACGACCGTCGCCAATCTCCGCGACCTCGGCGGCACCCCGCTCTCCGGTGGCCGCACCGTGCGCCCCGGCCTGGTGCTCCGCTCCGGCCAGCTCGACCGGCTCGACGTCGACGCCGACCCGGTGGTGGCCGCGCTGGGCATCCGTACGGTCCTCGACTTCCGCACCGACACCGAGCGCGGTGAGCATCCCGACCGGGTGCCGGCCGGCGCCCGGCTGCTGATAGCCGACGCCCTGGCCGACAAGATGAACGCCGACGGCCCGGACGGCGCCGGGGCCGGGAAGATTCCCGCCGCGCAGCTCAAGGACCTGCTGTCCGACCCCGCGGTCGCCGAGGAACACCTGGGCGGCGGCAAGGTCCAGGCGCTGTTCGCCGGCATCTACCGCTCGCTGGTGAGCTCCGGCTCGGCCCAGGCCGCCTACCGGCTGCTCCTCACCGAGCTCGCCGACCCCCAGGCGGGCCCGCTGCTGTTCCACTGCACGGCCGGCAAGGACCGTACGGGCTGGGGCGCGACCATCGTCCTGTCGCTGCTCGGCGCGGACGACGAGACGCTGATGAGCGAGTACCTGTCGGTGAACCCGGCGGTGCGGATCGCCTTCGCCCCGATGATCGAGGGCTTCACGGCGGCCGGCGGCGACCCGGACCTCGCGCTCGCGCTGATCGGCGTCTACCCCTCTTACCTGGAGGCGGCACTGGACGAGGTGACCACGCGCTACGGCTCGATGGAGAAGTACGTGCGCGAGGGCCTCGGGGTCCACGACGACACGGTCGAGGCGCTGCGCGCGCGGCTCGTCGCCTGATCCACACGGCGGCCGTCGCCCGGTCCGCGCGGCGGCTCGTGGTCCGGCCGCCCGCCGGATTCGGCCGAACGCGCGCAACCATCCGACCATTCGCTCGTTCTGCTGAACGTGACTGCGCCGGATACCGCCACCCGCCCCCTCTCGCCCGACGTCGAGCAGGCCGAGGCCGCCATCGTCGAGCACTACCCGCGGCTGGTGCGGCTCGCCTACCTCGTACTGCCGCCCTCCCTCGGCCGCAACCGCCGGGTGCTCACCGCGCACTCGCTGGCCCAGCGCGCGCTGCCGCGCGGCCGCCGGGACGGGGCGGCGGCCGCACAGGCCGCGGTGCAGGGCGGGGTGCCCGGCCAGCGGGGCGGGGCGGGCCCCGAGTCCGGGTACGCCTACGTACGCCTGCGCGTGCTGCGGTCCGCCCTGGAGGCCGGGATCCCGCTGACCTTCCGCGCACTGCCCCGGCGGTCCCAACTGCCGCCGCTGCTCCCCCAGGTGTGGGGGCTGCGGCTGTTCCCGCGCTCGGGCGGCGCCGAGGAGCTGGCCCTCGACCAGTGGCTGGCCACCCTCGACGGGCCGGGCAGGGCCGCCTGCGTGCTGCGCGCGCTGGAGCGGCTGTCCGAGCCCGACGTGCTCCGGGTCCTGACGGAGGCGGGGGTCGCGAATCCGGCCGCGGCCGTCGCCGAGTCCGGGGATCCGGCCACCGACGAGCTCTTCGCCTCCCCCGAGTTCGACCCGTGCGCCCTGCAGGCCCGGCCCACCGACCTGCTGCGCCGCCGCCGGTTCGTGCGGGCCGGGATCGCCGCCGGGGCCGCCCTCCTGGTGTGCGGGGCGCTGCTGGCGCTGCCCGGCGGGGGCTGGGGGGCCGACGGGGCGGCGGCCCCGCCGTACGCGAGGAACGCGGCGGCGGAGCAGGCCCTGGATCCCGGGCAGCTGGTCCGGGCCGCTCCGGACGTCTGGCGCACGTCCTCCCGTACCGACTACTCGGGCTGGCCGGCGCGCGGCGACCGCGTCGACGACACGGCCCTGCTGCGGCGGGCGCTGGCCGTCTGGGCCCGGCCCGGCCGCTCCGTCGTCGTCTCGGCCACCCCCGGCACCCCGTCGGGGCCGCCGATGGGCCCGCCGCAGCTGCTGTTCGCGGGCACGGTCGACCAGGCCGTCGTGGTCCTGCTCTACGACGGGCTGCGCGTGGCCCGGTACGCCGAACCGCGCTCCGGCACCGACGTCGCGGCCCTGGACTTCGCCCGCACCGACGGCGCCTCGGCGGACACGGCGACCGCCCTCGTACTGAGCCGGGTCGACGGCAACGTCCGCTACCTGGCGGCGCCGTGGGTGACGGGTGTGGTGCTGCGGGACCTGCTGAAGCCGACGGCCGCCCCCGCGGAGCTGAGGCTGACGGCGGACGGAACGACCCCGCCGGTGGCGAGCCCGGCCCCGGAGGGCACCTGCGCCAGCTGGAACGCGCTGGCCCTGACCGGCGACGGCGGGACCCGGCTGATCACCGACCTGGGCGAACTGACCCCGGCCCGGCTGACGTCGGGCGCGCCGGGCGCCGAGCGGAACGTGACGGAGGGCGCGGAACTGGGCGAGTGGTCACGGATCGCGTGCCTGCTGCCGTCCGTGCGCTCGCACGGGGTGCGGACGGTCAACGCGTGGACGTACGCGAAGCAGCCGCTGCCCGAGGGCGACGGGACGGCGACCTGGCTGTGCACGCGTGCGGAGACCTGGCAGGGTACGGCGGACCGGGTGCAGGCGCAGTTCCTCGCCCCGGGGGCACCGCTGGCCGCGCAGGCGGCGAAGGCGGAGGGCTCGCCGGCGTGCGGGCCGCGGGAACCGCGGGTGCTGGCCGGCGTGTTGTGGAAGTCGAAGGCCGGGCAGTGGTACGTGCTGGCCGCGGGCAGCGCTCAGTTCGCCTCGCTGACAGTCGGGGGCGGCCAGGTGAGCGGGGTCGCGGTGGGCAACCGGCTGGCGGTGAAGGCACCGGCGGGCGCGCAGGTGGAGCTGTCGGGCAAGCTGACGGACGGGTCGAAGGCGGGTGTCCTGCGGTAGCCCCGCCGAAACGTGGGTGAATCTTCAACCGTCGGGAACGGCCGGGTAGTTGGCGCGATCCGGACATGCCTGCCACCGGGCACACGTGGCATGATCGAATTCTGGTTACCCATAGGTAACCAACCCCGCACCCCTCACGTACCGAAGGTTCACCCACGTGCGCATGCTCGCCCGACGGCTCCTGCTCCCCGGCCTGACCACACTCGCGCTCACCGCAACCGGCTGCTCCTCCACACCGCACGCCGGCGCCGCGGACGCGGCCGCCCCCGCCGCCCCCGCCGCCCTCGCGCCCTCGGGCGACGGCACGTCGCAGCAGCTCGACGTGGCCGCGGCGCCCCAGGGCACACCTACACCGGCGGCCGTGTCCCGCGCCGACGGGAAGGGCAGGACGGGGCAGTCCTCGCTGAAGGTCGCCTCGTACGACCCGGCGAGCGGACGGGCCGTCATAGCCAAGGCCCCGCAGGGGCCCGCCCCGTCATCCTCGCCCGGCAAGAAGCCGGAGGCCGGCAAGAAGCCGGAGCCGGACAAGAAGCCGGAGGCCGACAAGCCCGTCGCGGTCGGCGACGTCATCGCCAGTGCACCGGCTCCGGGCGCCCCCAACGGCCTGCTCGCCAAGGTCACCGAGGTCGTCGGGAAGACCGACCGCGGCACCGAGGTCAAGACCGCCTCCACGACACTGGCCTCCGTCCTGAACGACGACAAGGCCGACGGCAAGGTCCCCGTCGACCCCGCGTCGGTCACCGTCGAACCCCTGATGAAGGGCGTCACCTTCTCCTGGGCCAAGAGCCAGGGCGTGACGTTCGGCCCCGAAGGCGCGAAGCTGCCCCTGGGCAACCTGCGCCTCGACGTGAACGCCGCCGTGGACACCGCCCCGGACGCCCCCGCGTCGGCCGGCGCCTCGGTGTCCGGGTTCGTCCAGCTCGCCCCCCAGGTGGAGTTCTCGTACGACGGCAGCTCGGGCGGGGGCGCCGCCGGGCCGCGTTCCGCCTTCCTCGGCATGAGCGGCGACTGGTCCTCGCAGTGGAAGCTCCAGGGCCGCGCCGCCGCGACCACCGGAGCGCCCAAGCGGATCCCGTTCGCCAAGCTGCACAGCGCCCCGGTCATCCAGGTCGGACCGGTGCCGGTCGTGGTCAACCTCGACCTGACCTGCTACGTCCAGGTGGAGGCCGACGGCCGCGTGACACTTGACGTACGGCAGGACGTCAAGGGCGACTTCAAGGTCGGCGGCTCCTACGCGACGGGCAAGGGCTGGATTCCGGTCAGCGCGTCCACCGTCCGGAGCACTCCGGTCGAGGCGAGCGTCACCGCCACCGGGAAGGTCAAGGGCGCGCTCGGCGCCGAGGCCTCCGTCGGCCTGTACGGGGCCATCGGCGTCAGCGCGGACTTCGCCCCGTACCTGCGCGGCGAGGCCGACGCCAAGGCGGGGGCGGCCAGCGACGGCAAGACCTCCCTCGACGGCGCGTGGGCGCTGTACGGCGGCTTCGACCTGAGCGGGCAGCTCCACCTCCAGCTGTCCCTGTTCGGCACGCCCGTCTTCGAGCGCCGCATCCCGCTGGGCACCCTCAACCGCGAGTGGGCGCTCGCGAGCGGGCAGTCGGGCCGGTAGCCGCACCGGGCCCCCGAGCCCCGAAGATCCCCGGGAGCGCGCTGCGCGCTCCCGGGGGCCGCGGAACTTGATGGCGGCAGAGGGGTTTCCCTCCCCCATACCCATCAGTACATTGACGCCATGTCTAATACGCCGCCCGCGTCGCCCGCCCCCGTGGCGTCGGAACACATAGACCTGAAGGCCCGGAACGTGTCCTTCGCCTGGGAGGACACCCCGCTCCACTGGCTGCCCGGCGACCCCTTCGCGAACCACACGATCAACGTGCTGCACCTGCTGCTCCCGGCGGGCGAGCGCTGGTTCGTCCACGTGTACAAGCAGGTGCTCCCGTACATCGAGGACGAGCGACTGCGCCGGGACGTCGTGGGGTTCATCGGCCAGGAGGCCATGCACGCGAGCGCGCACGACGACGTGCTCCCCCACCTGAAGCGGCTGGGCCTGGACCCGACCCCGTACACCGCGCAGGTCGACTGGCTCTTCGAGAAGCTGCTCGGCGACCGGACCCTGCCGCCGGGCAGGGCGCGCACGTGGTGGCTGATGGAACGCGTGGCGATGATCGCGGCGATCGAGCACTACACCGCCTTCCTGGGCAACTGGGTGCTCAACGCGCGGGAGCTGGACCGGCGGGGCGCGGACCCGATGATGCTGGACCTGCTGCGGTGGCACGGCGCGGAGGAGGTCGAGCACCGGTCGGTCGCCTTCGACCTCTTCATGCACGTGGACGGCAGCTACCGGCGCCGGGCGCGGACCTGGGCCACCGCCTTCACGGCGCTGGTCTTCCTGTGGCAGCGCGGATCGCGCTACTTCATGGAGCACGACCCCGAACTGCCGCCCGGGTCCAAGGCGTCGGTGGGTCAGTTCCACCGGTCGGGACGCAAGGGCACCCTGCCCTCAACGGGCGCGATGCTGAAGTCGATCCCCACGTACCTGTCCCGTACGTACCACCCCTCCCAGGAGGGTTCCACGGCGCAGGCCGTGGCCTACCTCGCCTCCTCCCCCGGCGCCAACGGAGGTACCCGCGCATGAGGCGGACCACGGCGGTGACGGTGGGGGCGCTGGCGGGCGCGGCGTGGCTCGCGAAGCGGGCGATCGGCAGGCGCATCGACGGCGGCTCGCCTCTCTGGCCGCTGCCGGCCCTGGAGACCCCGGTCTCGGGATACTCGCCGCGCCGGTGGATACCGGCCCGGATCGTGTCCCGCACGGAGCCCGCGGACGGCGTCCTGTCCCTGACCCTGGAATCTCCGGACCTCCCGGCCTGGACCCCGGGCGCGCACGTGGACGTACGGCTCCCCTCGGGCCTGGTGCGCCAGTACTCCCTGTGCGGCGACCCCTGCGCCCCGGGCCGCTACACGATCGCGATCCGGCTGGTCGAGGACGGCCGCGGCGGCTCGCGCGAGGCGCACGAGCAGGTGCCGGAGGGCGCGGAGCTTTCCGTCCGTCCTCCCCGCAACCGCTTCCCCCTCCAGCCCGCCCCCTCCTACGCGTTCGTGGCCGGCGGCATCGGCATCACTCCGCTCCTCCCGATGGTCCGGGCCGCCGAGGCGGCGGGCGCGACGTGGACCCTCCTCTACGGCGGCCGTTCGCGGGCCTCCATGCCCTTCCTGGCCGAACTGGCCGCCCACGGCGACCGGGTCACGGTCGTCGCGCAGGACGAGGCGGGCCTGCCCGACCTCTCCCCGCTCGCGGCGCTGGGCCCGGACACCCTGGTCTACTGCTGCGGCCCGGCCCCCCTGATGGCCGCGGTGGAGGCGGCGGCCGCGGCGGGGGTCGCCGTGCACACGGAACGCTTCTCCCCGGCCGCGGCGGGAAGCGACGCGAAGCCCTTCACGCTGGAACTGCGCCGCTCCGGCCGCCTGATCGAGGTGGCGGCCGCGCAATCCGCCCTCGCCGCCGTGCGCCGCGAGCTGCCCGACACTCCGTACTCCTGCGAGCAGGGCTTCTGCGGCACGTGCCGGCACCGCGTCCTGTCGGGCGTCGTCGACCACCGCGACACCCTCCTCACGGACGGCGAACGCGAGGACTCGATGCTCCTGTGCGTCTCCCGCGCGGCCGCGGACCATCTGGTCCTGGACCTGTAGGCCGGCCCCGGGCGGAACGCGGGCCTCCGGGGCAACGGCCCCGGCGGGCGGCGAAGTAGGGTGTCCGCATGACAACCGGGGTGCGGCGCAGGATGAGTGTCGAGGAGCGGCGGCAGCAGCTGATCGGGGTGGCGCTGGAGCTGTTCAGCCACCGGTCGCCCGACGATGTGTCCATCGACGAGATCGCGGCCGCCGCGGGGATATCGCGGCCGCTGGTCTACCACTACTTCCCGGGCAAACTGAGCCTGTACGAGGCCGCGCTGAGCCGGGCCGCCGACGAGCTCGCCCTTCGTTTCGTCGAACCGCAGGAGGGGCCGCTCGGGGCGCGGTTGCTCCGGGTCATGGGGCGGTTCTTCGCCTTCGTGGACGACCACGGCCCGGGCTTCTCGGCGCTGATGCGGGGCGGCCCCGCCGTCGGGAGCAGCCGGGCCAACGCGATGATCGACGAGGTGCGCCAGGCGGCGTACGAGCAGATCCTCGCGCACCTGGGGATCGATCAGCAGGCCACGCCGGCCCGGCTGGAGCTGGTGGTCCGCTCGTGGGTGTCGCTGGCCGAGTCGACCGCGCTGATCTGGCTGGACGGGCGGCGGATCCCGCGCGCCGAGCTGGAACTGCAGCTGGTGCACGATTTCGCGGCGCTGGCCGCGGTGAGCGCCGCCTACGACGCGCAGATGGCGGGCATCCTCGTACGGATCCTCGTGGACGAGCCCGCCGACGGGCCCTTCGGGGAGCTGGTGGGGCGACTCGCGGCCCTCGTGCCGCACACGGCGGAGCCGGTCCCGGGCGCGCAGCGCTGAGCACCGCTCGAGGGCAGCTGGACGGGCCCCGCGAGCGTCCCGGGGCCACCGATTCCTGATCAAGGACCGGGCCATAATGCTCGCATGATCATTGACGACGGGATCCTGCTGCGGCAGGCGGACCAGAAGGACACCGGCACCCTGGTGGCCCTGTACGACCAGGCCGCCCGCTGGATGGTTCGCCAGGGGATCGAGCAGTGGAAGCCCGGGGAGAAGGACGCCGGGCACTTCCTCGAGAAGATGCGCCAGGGCGAGGTGTGGATCGCCTCCGACGAGGACGGCCGCGCCATCGGCGCGTACGAGCTGTGGTGGTCCGACGAGGAGGCCTGGGGCGTCCAGCCGCCCGTCGCCGGTTACGTCCACCGGCTCATGGTCGAACGCGAGAGCGCGCCCGTCGGGGCCGGCCGGCGGCTGCTCGAGCATGCCGAGCGGCGCATCGCCAGGGCCGGTCTCGAACGGGCGCGACTGGACTGCGTCTCCACCAACCCGCGGCTGGTCACGTACTACCGGAGTGCGGGCTACCGGGTGGTCGGGGAGTTCCCCCACAAGGAGGCCGCGGACGGCCGGGTGTACGGGGTGATCCTGCTGGAGAAGCGGCTCGACCAGCTCACGCTGGTGTGAGCCGCCTCCGGGCGGGGGAGGCGGGCCGGGCCGCCCCCGCCGGTGCGGGCCGGGGGCGGCCCGGGCGGTCGGGGCGGGAACCGGCCCGGCGCCCCCGGCACCCTTCCGTTCACCCCCGCCGGAAGACCGCCACCGTGCGGGCCGGGGTCGTGAACCCTCCCGTCCGCACGTCGTACGCCGCCGTCTTGACCGCGGCGTCCGCGCCCGAGGCCTGGACCGGGTGCAGGGCGTAGGCCGTGCCCGCGAGGGCGGAGACGCGCTGGGTCTGCGCGGTGGGAGTGGCGTTGAAGACCACCACCAGGTCGCCCAGGGCCATCGTGATCACGCCCGGGGTCTCCTCGGGCCCCGACAGCGGGAACGACAGGCGGGACTGGACCGCCTGCGCGGTGGTCAGGGCGAAGGCCGGCTCCGTCGTACGGATCTTCAGGAGGTCGCGGTAGGCGGCCGAGGCCCCCGTGATGTCCGCGCAGCCCGGCGCGGGATCCCCGGCCAGCAGCGGCTTCGCGTACGGCCACTTCGAGCGGTTGTCGGCGGCCGGCGGCAGGCCCCGGCCGAAGCCGTTGCCCTCACGGCAGTCCCAGTGGATGGCGTTGAACCAGTCGCCGCTGTCGAAGGAGTTGCGGTCCAGCGACTTCGAGCGCAGCAGGTCCGTGCCCGCCTGGGAGAGGGACGGACCCTGGGAGAGCGCGGCCACCGACATCGCCAGGACCTGCGCGCGGGACTGGTCGGCGGTCGAAGTCCCCTGCGGCAGCTTGTACTTCAGGGCGTCGAACAGCGATTCGTTGTCGTGGGCGTCGACGTACGCGAGCGCGTCGCCGGGCGCCGCCGCGTATCCGGCCGGGGCGCCGTTGTAGTCCAGCTCCGAGCCCTTGATCCGGCGGCCGGTGGAGTCGGTGAAGGCGTACGAGGCGAGGTTGCCGGTCAGCCCGACCTTGATCAGGTCCTGGTCGTGCAGGAGCCGGGTGCGCTGCTGCTCGCTCGTGCCGTTCGCCGGGGAGGCGTTCGGGGCGGTGAACAGGCCGGAAGCGAAGCCCTGTACCCGCGGGTCCTCGTCGAAGGGGCCGCCGCCGCGCACCGCGTCGCGGGCCCGGTCGGAGAAGGTGGCGATGCCGGTGCCCGCCATGTTCTGCTGGGTGGCCTGGACGAAGCGGGCGTCGTTCGCGACCTCCCCGAAGTTCCAGCCCTCCCCGTAGAGGACGATCTTCTTTCCGTCGACCCCGTCCTTGGCGACGGTCAGCGCGTCCAGGGCGGCGCGCACGGCCAGGATGTTGTCCTTCGGGTGGTGGCCCATGAGGTCGAAGCGGAAGCCGTCGACCTTGTACTGCTTGGCCCAGGCGACCACCGAATCCACCACGAGGCGGCCCATCATGGCGTTCTCGGGGGCGGTGTTGGCGCAGCAGGTGGACGTGGCGACGGAGCCGTCGGCCAGCAGCCGCTGGTAGTAGCCGGGGACGATGCGGTCCAGGACGGACTTGTCCGACTGGCCGGCGGCGACGGTGTGGTTGTAGACCACGTCCATGACCGTGCGCAGGCCCGCGCCGTTGAGGGACTGCACCATGCGGCGGAACTCGACGGTGCGGGCCGTGCCGTCGGGGTCGCTCGCGTACGAGCCCTCGGGAACCGTGTAGTGCAGCGGGTCGTAGCCCCAGTTGTACGAGTCCTTCGCGGCCGCGGCCGCCACGCAGGCCTGCTGCTCCTCGGAGTCGGGGGCGTAGACCTTCAGGTCACAGGACGGCTCGGTGCGGTCCGCGGCCTTCTCCGGGATGGTCCCGATGTCGAAGGCGGGCAGGAGGTGGACGTAGGAGGTCCCGGCGGCGGCCAGCTCGCGCAGGTGGCGCATGCCCGCCGAGTCGGTGTCGGTGAAGGCCAGGTACTGGCCGGGGTGGGTGGTGGTGCGGTCCGCCACGGAGAAGTCGCGGACGTGCAGCTCCTGGATCTGCGCGGAGACGAAGGGGACGGCCGCGGGCTTCTTCAGGTCGCGCCAGCCGGGCGGGGCCAGCTTCGGGTCGGCCAGGTCGACGGCCAGGCTGTGGGTGGAGTCCGCGGTCAGGGCGGTGGAGTAGGGGTCGGTGACGAGGTTCTGGACCACCTGGCGGGTGCTCGGGGCCCACACGGTGACGGCGTAGCGGTACGGCTTGCCGGTCCAGGAGCGCTCGCCGCGCACCGACCAGACGCCGGTGGTGTCGTCGCGGTGCATGGGGACGGGGCGGCCGCCTTCGCCGCCGAGTTCGAGGGAGACCTGCTGGGCGGTGGGGGCCCAGACGGAGAGGGTGGGGCGGCCGTCCTTGAAGACGGGGCCGAGCGGGGCGGTGTTGGCGTACAGGTCGTCGAGGACACCGGCGAGCTGGACCCCGGTGGCGGCCAGGACCGCGCCGTTCGCCGCGCGGGCGCTCGCGACGAGCTGTCCGCGCAGGGCCTCGCGCACCCGCTCGCGGTCGCGGGGGTCGACGGTGAAGGCCGCGGAGGCTGCCAGGTGCGGGAAGCGCTTCTTCTGGGCCTCGGTCAGCTGGGCCTTCGACAGGCGCAGCCACCGCGCCGCGTCCGCCCCGGTCAGGGCGCCGCCTGCGGTGGCGATCCGGCCCTCGCGGGAGGCGAGGAGCTGTACGGAGGCGGCCGCCGCGGGGGCGTTCCAGGCGAGGGTGTCGCGGTCGATCCAGACCGCCTCGGCCTTGGTGAGGTCCAGGGCGGCCGAGGAGCCGGCGGGCTGCGGGAGGAGGTAGGAGGGCACGCCGCCCAGCATCCAGACCTCGTGGCCGGTGGCCTTCAGGTCCAGGGACTGGTCGGTCGGGAGGTCCTTGGCGTCGCCGTTGTGGAGGATGTAGCTGAGGCTCGTGGCCCCGGGGGCGAGCGGGACCTCGTAGACGGCGCCGTAGGTGTCGGTGCGGGTGGGGAGCAGCGGCTTGGACCATTCGGTCGGCGTCGCGGCGCCGGTCCACACGTGCAGGCCCCAGCCGTCGTAGGCGCCGTCGGGGCGCTGGTAGTGCAGAACGGCCTTCGTCGCGTCCTGCGGGGGCGCGGCGGGGCGTTCGGGGCGGGGTGCTTCCTTGCCCTGGTCGAGCCAGATCTCGCCCGTCCTGGTCACGTCGACGGTCCGGTCGGCGGCGACGTCCTTGGTGCCGTCCTTGTCGATGACGAGGTAACTGACGCTGCTCGCGCCGGGCTTGAGCTTGACGTACGCGAAGGCGCCGTAGGCGTCGCGGCCGGTGAAGCCGTGCCCGGCGGGCCAGACGGTGGCTTCGCCCTCGGCGAGGTCGCCCCAGGCGTACAGGCGCCAGTCGGTGTAGTCGCCGTCGGGGCGGTTGTAGTGGACGACGGCGTAGTCGCGCTGGGTCGCCGTGGGGACCTCGGCGGGCGGGGTCTGCCCGGCGGCCGACGCGGCGAGGGCGCTCGCGGTGCGGCCGGCGGAGTCGACGACGACGGCCTTGTAGCGCAGCGGGGTGCCGGCGGCCGTCGCCGCTTCGACGTGGTGGGTGACCTTGTACGGGGCGTGGTCGGCGGAGCCGAGGACCTGCCACGGCCCGGTGCCGGTCTGGGCGGCGAAGACGACCCGGCTCAGGGGGTCGCCGGTCACGGTCGCGGAGAGCTCGACGGTGCCGGTGGCGCCCGCGGCCGGTGCCGTCAGGGTGAGGGCGGGCTTGGCGGTGGAGGCGGCGGGCACGGCGGTCGGGGTGGTCGCCTGGAGGACGACGGAGCCGAGGGCGGGGACGGTGACGGTGAGTTTGCCGGCGGCGGAGGCGCGCGGGAGGGCGGTGGCGCCGGCCGCTCCTCCTCCGTAGAGGGTGCGGTACTGGACGCCGGCCGGGGCGTCGAGCTCGATGGTGCGGGGCTCGGTGCCGTTGTTGGCGGCCACCAGGTACTCGGTGCGGGCGCGGCCGCGGCCGCCGGTGCTGCTGTCGGTGCGGGCGAAGGCGTAGACGGAGCCGTCGGAGAAACGTTCACTCTGGATGCCGTCGCGCAGGGCCGGGTGGTCCTTCGTCAGCTTCGAGAGAGCACTGATCTGCCGGTAGAGCGGGTGCTCCGGATCGAAAGCATCGCTCGCGTGCGTGCGCGCCGTCCCGAGCTGGTCGTCGTCCAGGTAGTCGGCCACCTGCGAGGCGAAGAGCGGCTGGCGGGCGTCCTTGTCGCCGCCCGCACCCGTGAACCCCTGCTCGTCGCCGGAGTAGATCACCGGATTGCCGCGGGAGAAGAACATCAGCTCGTTGGCGAGGCGGTACCGGTCCAGCAGTTCCTGCTCCCCCGCCCCCGGCCGGTCCTGCTTCAGGAAGGTCCCGAAGCGGCCCATGTCGTGGTTGCCGAGGAAGGTGACCTGCTCGTACGCGTTCGCCTTGTCGGTCGTGTACCGGTAGTCGTCGCCGAGGACGGACGCGAGGCGCCCGGCCGGCGCGCCCTGGGAGGCGTAGGAGCGGATCGCCTCCTGCAGCGGGAAGTCGAGGGTGGCGTCGAGGCGGCCGCGGGTCACGTAGGGGGAGGTGACGGCGGTGTCGGCCGAGTAGACCTCGCCGAACATGAAGAAGTCCTTGCGGCCGCGCTGGGCCGCGTACTTGTCGAGGGCCGTGGCCCACTGCGTCCAGAACTCGGTGTTGACGTGCTTGACGGTGTCGATCCGGAAGCCGTCGATGTCGAAGTCCTTGACCCACTTCTCGTAGATCTTCTCCATGCCCTCCACGACCTCGGGACGCTCGGTCCACAGGTCGTCGAGACCGAAGAAGTCGCCCTGGGCGGAGGACTCGCCGGCGAAGGTGGAGTCGCCCCGGTCGTGGTACATGGTCGGGTCGTTGAGCCAGGCCGGGGACTTGAGGTTCTTCTTCGCGTCGGGCACGAAGGGGGTGCGGGGGAAGGAGTCGGCGTCGGTCTTCGCGAACGCGCCCTTCCCGCCGGCACCTGCGGCGTAGTCGGCGTCGTCGAAGGGCACCCCGTCCTTGGTGAGGTAGGGGAAGGCGCCCTTGGAGAGGTACCCGTACGAGGCCTCGCGGTAGTCGACGACGTCGGCGGTGTGGTTGGTGATGACGTCGAAGAAGACCTTCATCCCCTTCCCGTGCGCCTTGTCGATCAGGCGCTCCAGGTCCGCGTTGGTCCCGAAGTGCGGGTCGACCTGGGTGAAGTCGGTGATCCAGTAGCCGTGGTAGCCGGCGGAGACGTCGGCCCCCTTGCCCTGCACCGGCTGGTTCTTGAAGATCGGCGCCATCCAGATGGCCGTGGTGCCGAGCCCCTTGATGTAGTCCAGCCGGTCGGTCAGCCCCTTGAGGTCCCCGCCCTGGTAGAAGCCCTTGTCCGTCGGGTCGAGCCCGGTCTCCAGCCGGGAGCCGGTCAGGCCGCCCCGGTCGTTGCGCGGGTCGCCGTTCGCGAACCGGTCCGGGAGGACGAAGTAGAACTGCTCCCGGGTCAGATCGTGCCGCGCGGGCTCGGCGGCCAGCTTGGCGTCCGAGGGCGCGGCCGGCGGCGCCTTGGCGGCGACGGCCGCGGCGGCGGGGAGGGCGGGCAGGAGCGTCACGGCCAGGGTGGCGGCGAGCACTCCCGCCGCGCCGGCGAGGGCGGGGCGTGTCAAGGCGGGTCTCCTTGGGTGCGGGACGGGGGCGGTTCGGGAGGTCAGTTGCGCCAGGTGTCGGTCAGCGCGACCTTGCCGCTGGCGGGGACCGTGGCGGAGCGATTGGCTCCGCTCTCCCAGGTGACGTTCCCGGCGGCGTCCTTGCGGACGTACTTGTACGCGAAGACCGTGCCGGGCGGGAGCGTGACGTCGAGCTTCCAGACGGGGTAGGCGGCCGGGTCGAGCTTGAGGGCGCCGGCGGTGTTCCAGCCGCCGAGCTCGCTGCGGTCGCCCGTGACGTAGATGTCCTGGCCTGGCGAGGTGGTGGCGTTCACGGCGAAGGAAGCACCGGAGGCCGCGGTGGGGGTGGGAGCAGGAGTGGGCGTCGGGCTGCCGGAGTCACAGCTGCGGGCGCCCACGTGCAGGGCCACCGCCGTCCCGGCGCCGAGGGTGGCGGTGAACCGCCCGCCGGAGTCCACGGTGACCGCGCGGCCGCTCTGCACGTCGCAGTAGCCGCCGGCCGGGAGGGAGGTCTGGAACGTCCGGGTCAGCGCCGAGGCCTCGTGGTTGATCGCCACGTACGCCTTGGTTCCCCGTCCGAAGGCGATCTGGTCGCCCCCGTTGTCCCACCACCCGGTGACGGCCTGCCCGCGCGCGGAGTTGCGAAAGGCGACCATCGAGGAGATCTCGCGCCAGGAGTGCTGACACTTCCAGCCGTCGGCGTAACAGGCGTTGACCGTACCGCCGTTGGGCGGCCCCGCGTCCCGGTCCGTCCACTCGTAGCCGGAGTGCACGTCCGGGGAGCCGTAGGGCCAGGCCAGCATGAACACGCTGGCGAGGGTGTAGGAGGAGCCGTCCTTGTAGGTGAGGGTGTCGCCGCCGCGCTCGGTGTCGTGGTTGTCGACGAAGACGGCCGACTGGGCGCTCGGCATGTAGCCCCAGGCCTCGCCGAAGTTCTTCAGGTAGGCGAGGTTCTCGCTCTGGAAGACCCGCTTGAGGTCCCGGGCGTAGCGGAACTCCTGCACGTCGCCGTTGCCGAGGTACTCGGCCGGCGAGACGGCCTCGCCGGCGCCGTGGATCGCCTCCTGCTTCCAGTAGGCGTGGGGGTTCGTCAGCCGGGACTTGATGTTGGCGAGGTCGGCGGCGGGCATGTGCTTGGCGGCGTCGATCCGGAAGCCGTCGACACCGAGGGAGAGGAGGTCGTTGAGGTAGCCGGCGATCCGGCCGCGGACGTGGTCCTCGCCGGTGTCGAGGTCGGCGAGCTGGACGAGCTCGCAGTTCTGGACGTTGGCGCGGTCGGAGTAGTTGGAGATCGTCGCCCGGCAGTCGTCCATGTCGGCGCCGGAGTACAGGCCCGGGTAGTTGTACTTCGTATACGAAGTACCGCCTGTTCCGGTCCCGTCGGAGGCCGCCATGTGATTGACGACGGAGTCGGCGACGACCTTCACGCCGGCCGCGTGACAGGCGTCGACCATCGCCTTGAAGGCGGCCCGGTCACCGAGCCGTCCGGCGATCTTGTAGCTGACGGGCTGGTACGAGGTCCACCACTGGGCCCCCTGGATGTGCTCCTGCGGGGGCGAGACCTGGACGTATCCGTAGCCGGCGGGCCCGAGGCTGTCTCCGCAGGCCCTGGCCACGGAGTCGAACCGCCACTCGAACATGACGGCGGTGACGTCCTTGTCCCCCGGGGTGGCCGCGAAGGCAGGCGGGGCGGGGGCGGCGACGCCCGAGACGAGCGCGGCGCCGACGGCGACGGCCATGGCGGCGGCGGACACGGGAAGCAGCGCGGCGGCGGCTCTGACAACGCGAGCGGGGTTGAGCATGCGGTGTTCCTCCTGGCGGAGAGGCACTCGACCGGGCGGGAACCGGTCGTGGCGAAGCGGGGGCCGAGTGGGGGGCCGAGTGGGGGATTGCAGCGACCGTAGGTGCCAGGAGGAAGGGCTGCAAGACTTTGCGCAAGAGATTGCAGATTTGTTTCGGCCGGAGCGGGTCGGGGCCCGAACTCCGGGTGGGGTGGGGGCGTTGAGGGGGGCTCGGTGGCGCCGGGTGCCTAGGCTGCGGCTTGTCGGTGGCGTTGACAGTTCCTGGGGGCGTCCCGGGAGTCCAGCGTCCTTCCGGGGCGGCCCGCCCCGTCAAGGGCGCTCCCTTCGGTCGCGTCGCTGCGCGATGGCCTTCGGCCACCCTTGACCGACCGGCCCACCCCGAAACGCCACAAGACTCCCGGGATCCCCCCGGAAAAGGGATGCCCTGGGGGTGCGAGGGGGAGGGGCGGCCGGATCAGGGATGCCGGTGCCCGGTCCCGTCGGCCAAGCCGCACGAGAGGTCGACGGGAAGCGCCTGGCGGTCCGTCGGACGCGTCAGATCGCTACACAGTCGCTCTCGGCTTAGCGGCTGCGGGCCGGCAGGGGCTGATCAGAGGCCGCAGACGGTCCGGGGGCCGCTGATGTCGTCTAGCGACGGTCTCTTCGTCCTCAGAGTCCGAGAAGTGATCGTTTGACCCTCAACCGGCCACCAAATCGGGACAAATGCCCTCCATGGCCCCCATGGGGTGGGTGGGTGGCACGGCCGGCCCGCAGTCGCGCTCCTGCGGTGCGCGGGACGGCCGTGGGCGGCTTATGTCCAGCCCCGGGCGGGCCGCAGCCGCTAAGCCGAGAGCGACTGTGTAGCGATCTGACGCGCCTCAGGGCCCGGGAGGGTGCTCCTGTCGTCCTTCCGAGGGTCCC